>CAYWEU010000033.1:0-2338 GCA_964457395.1 uncultured Candidatus Peribacteria bacterium | reverse complement strand
AACACTCCGTCAGCAGCCTGCGCAGCACACTGGGCGGTGTAGCCTTCGCGCTCTTTGGCGCAGCAGGCTTCGCGCGAGGTATACAGCTCTGAGTGCGGCGGCTCGGGACAAAATTGCTTCGCGTGTACAAGCTCGTGGACGTAGACATACTCTACGACTTTCGTTCCATCGACTCCCTGTGGGAAGCAAAAATCGATCTGGATCGTGCCGTCGTCGCTTTTCCTGCGGGTGACGCCTCCGGTGAGGCCGTCGCAATTTTTCGGGTCACTCGAACACGTGAATTGCAGTTTGCATTGCTTCGGCTGATTTCCGGTCGTAATGGACGCGACAGATTGCGGGTCCCACCCTCCGCACTGGACTGTCTCCATGTTTTCGCGAAGCTCTTGCAAGCCAAAACGTGCGTCTTTGTACGATTGCGGGTTGTTCATGCGCGGGACGAATGGCTCCGCGTTGCTGCTGCTGACACCACCGAAAACAATCAAGAGTGCCGAGGTGATGACGATCGTACGGATGCGCATACGGTAGCGTTGAAGTACCGGAAAGAAAGTGTAGCGTGTTTCGAAAATATTCGCTGAAGGATCAGTGGGTAAAATTCGTCATTGCAAAACGAAAGAAAATTTCGGCAAGCGCATCGTATTGCCCACAAGCGTTGATAGGTGTACAAATGTACACGTTTGCGTCACGCATACGCTGACGTATCATCGGCACAGAGGCCTCCTCTACTTCCATCCCCCATCGTTATGTTCTCTCTCAACAGAATAGAGCTCATCGGATACCAGACCCAGCCCGTCACGTTGCGACAAACGCCTAGTGGCACGAGTGTGACGGACTTAAACGTGGTCGTTCCGTATTCCTTCAAATCCGAGAAAGGCGAAACCCTCTCCGGCAAGAGCTTCCACACCGTAACGGTGTGGGGCAGCATGGCAGACGTTGCCGGTCAGTACGTGCGGCCCGGCAGCCAGCTATATATTTCCGGCCGTCTACAAACCGACGGCTGGGAAGACGAACAGAGCGGCGAGAAGCGTTCTAAGACGAAAGTCGTCGCAATGGACATGATCATGCTCGACCCCAAGGCGGGTCAAATAGAGGTGCCTGCGAGTGCTGCCGCAGTGACGCAGTGCATCAACCGCGTGCAAGTCATCGGCAACGTCACGCGCGATCCGGAAATGCGCACCACGACCAATGGCAACCAGGTACTGTCGTGCGGCATTGCCACCAACGAACGGTGGAAGGACAAAGCCTCAGGGGAGATGAAAGAACGCGTTGAGTTCCACAACATCGTCGTCTGGGGAGAGTTGGCACTCGCGGTCCAGCAGACGATTAAGAAAGGCAACCGCGCCTACGTCTGCGGCCGCGTGCAGACGCGCACGTGGGAAACGCAAACCGGGCAGAAGCGCGCGACGACCGAGATCATCGCCGATCAAGTCAGCCTGCTCGGTGTCAAAAATCCAGTCGCGCTCGCCTCGGTGACTACAGAGGCGTTCGTACCGTCTTCGTCTGCCGCATTGTCCGCTCCCGCACAGTCCGACTCGCAGCCAGTCGCCGCAGGCGACATGCCGGACATCAAGTACGAGTCCGAGATCAAGCCGGAGGATCTGCCGTTTTGAACGCCAGTGTTCCATCATTCTCCACAAACCGCATCTCCACTTCCAGGTCGTGCGGTACCGCTTGCTGCACGCGTTCGACCAATGCTTTCGCGTCGGCAAATGTCGCACCCTCGGCTCCGATGAGGAAGTTCGCGTGCTTCTCCGAAATGCGCACGTTCCCGATCTTCAAGTCCCGCAGTCCCGCCTTATCGATGAGCTGCCACGCCGGAGTGCTGCCAGCAGCCTTGAAGCACGAACCGGCAGTTCGTTGATGCGGCTGTGTTTCGATGCGTTGTTTGAGCAGTGCCTCGACATTCGCGGCAATCGCCACTGGCTCTCCGCGCGGGATCTTGAACGTGGCTTCCCAGATGATCACCGGTGTCGCGTGATCCTTGAACACGCTTTCGCGGTAGCGGAACGCGCACTCGTCTTTCGAGAACGTTGCCCATGCTCCGTCGACAAACGCACGGACGGACACGACGAAACTGTCGAGCCACACGCCTTTGGGTCCTTGGCCCGCGTTGCCGAAAATCGCTCCGCCGAGAGTCCCCGGGATGCCCGTGAGCGCCGAAAGATCCAAGCCCTGTTTGGCCAGCTCGTTGATGAGCATCGCCAAGTTGTTGCCGCTGCCGATAGTCACTGTGTTGCCCTCGATACACACTGCCTCATGCTTGATTCGCTCGACTTAAGAGTGGATGTTGACATGTGTGAAATTCTTTTTCTATGCGTACAATATGTTTTTAAGTTTGAGT
>CAYWEU010000032.1:0-7073 GCA_964457395.1 uncultured Candidatus Peribacteria bacterium | reverse complement strand
CTTGCGGTTGTATGTTGGAGCCGAGGCCGATTGCAACGTGTGTCATGGGCGAGTGATGACAACTTCCACGCTGGCGGCTTGCGGTAACGGGAATTTGCGCACAGTGACCGTCACTCGCTCGCAGCGGAACTCTGCAAGGATCATCTGCGCGCAATCTTCTGCGAATCGTTCGATGGTGTTGCGTGCTTGCAGTGCCAATGCTGTTATGCGGTCGGCAACGATGCTGTAATCGATACCGGCCGACGGATCATCCGCTGCTGCGGTTGCCTGCAATGACAAATGCAGTTCGACATTGAGCAGCAGCCGTTGTTCTTTCTCACGCTCGGCATCTGGCACGCCGATATGCGTCCAGACTTTCAGCTCGTGAATGCGGATGGTGTCCAAGAAGTGAGAAGAAAAGATTGTTCACTACTCTTTTTTTACCTCGTCCTTTCGTACGCCGAACAATTCCAACCGTTCCCCCAAAGGCGAAGAGGCGACTTTCAGCGCGAGCCAGCGACTGACGATCATCGCGGTGAACAGCGAGATGAAGATACCCATCGCCAGCGTGATGGAAAACCCGCGAATGATGCTGGTGCCGATGATGAACAAAATCGCACACGTGATGAGCGTCGATGAGTTGCCGTCGCGGACGCTGGGCCATGCGCGCTTAAAGCCGGTGTCGATGGACGTTTTGAGCGATTTGCCCTTTCTGAGTTCTTCTTTGGTACGTTCAAATGCCAGAATATTCGCATCGACGGCCATGCCCATGCTCAAGATGATGCCCGCGATGCCCGCCAGTGTCAGAACGATCGTTGTGTTGGAGATCAGCAGCAACGGCAACTTGAGTGCGGCAACGAGCAAGATGACGTAGAACATCAGCGCTACGTTGGCCATGAGGCCGAGTGCTCGGTACAGTACCAGCATCATCACGAAGAGAATCAGCATGCCGATGACGGCTGCTTTTACGGACTGGTGTAACGCAGAAGCTCCAAGCGTTGCTTCGATGGTCGACTGACCGGAGAGGTAGATAGGGGCGGGGATGGCGCCGGTGTTCAAGTCCTGCGCAAGGGTCTGGGCTTCTTGTAAGGTCGAGCTTCCCGTAATGACAGCGTTGCCTCCGGCGATTTCCGCTTGGACGGTCGGTGCGGAGACCAGGTCGCCACCGACGAAGATGGCGATGCGTTTGTCGATGTTACGCTTGGTCAATTCTTGGAACATCTTCCCTCCTTCTTCGTCGAACTGGATCTGCACGACGGGGATGTTGGTGACAGGGTCCGCGGAGACCGAAGCGGCGAGGAAACGCTCACCGTTGAGCGTTGTGTCCCTCCAGCCAGTGGGGACGAGCGAAAAGAAGATCGCCCGCATGACCACTTGGTTTTCTGTACGCTTTACTTCTCCTTTCTGTACCTGGTCGACAAGTGCTTTGGCCTTGTCCAGCGCGTTGGCTCCCTTGATGCGCAAGAGTGTATAGCTGATCGTCGATGGAGAGGTATGGACCGCCTGGTCCGCGCGGATAATGTGGTAACCAAACGGTGTTTCCACAACGTCGCTGATTTGGCCCTGCGTGAGTGTAAAGGCGACCTTGTCGAACGCCGGGACCATCACGTTCGGCCGCAACACTCCCAGGCTGCCTGCCTGGCCCTTCGACGGACCGTCGGACTCGGCTTTTGCAAGAGTGGCAACACTCTCTCCGGCAGTCAGACGCTTCTTGAGGTCGTTTGCACGGGCAAGCGCTTGGTCTTTGGTGCGAGTCACGCCTGCGTCGGCACGGACTGCGCCTTTGTACTGCACCAAGATGTGGCTTGCGGTCATCTCTTCCATGCCGGGTACTTTGCCCGATAGGTACAGCGTGCCGGCGTCCTGGCCAAGCGATACGACTTGGACGCTGCCCAGCTCCATACTGGTAAACGCTTGCTTGAGTTCGGGGGACAGCGAGCTCTCTTCGACCCTGTTCTTTTCTTCCAGCGTCATGTCGCTTGGGGACCTCTTTTGCAATTCCGCCAACGCGTCGGGAGGATTTTCGAGCGTGCGTTCCGCTGGTTTGGGTTCTTGTAGGAGCTTGGCGATGTAGATGCCTTTAATCTCCTGAATTTCTGGTTGTCCTTGCGCATTCTGACCGACGGTCTGGATGGTATCCTCGACCTTGAATGCTGGGTCGGTTGTCTTGCGCTTTGCCAGCGGTGCAAGGTTGCGCTTGAGGTCGCTGACGAACATCGGTCGCGAGTCGAAGTAACTCACGCCCAGCGTGCTGCTGAGGTCTTGGCCGTAGACCTGCAGACTTCCTGTTCCTTGGGTGACTGCTTTGAAGACCGTATTTGCTTTGGCGCGGATGCCGTTTTCGTACTCCTCGGGCGATCCTTGATACTCTTCCTTAAATTCGAGCCGGATGGTCTTGCCGACGGTCGCGATGCAGCGGTTGACGTCGATGATGCCCGGACACTCGACCAGCAAGTGTTTCTCGGTGCCGAAGTACGACGGGGTGATGGTTGCTTCGCTGACACCCAGCGAGTTGATCCTGCGCTCCAAGACGTTACGGATTGCTTCGACGATATTGGTGTGCTGCAGTTCCAAGCTCTGCAGTTCGACCTGCTTGGCGACGACTTGCTGGTTGCTGGTTTCTTTCTTGAGCGCGTTGATTTCGTCGTCGATTTTCTGCTTGCGCGCCACGATGTCCGATTCGTCGATACGAAAGTCCAGCTGCGTTCCTCCGGCAAGGTCCAACCCAAGATGCACTTCGGGCTTCAGGAATTTCGGAGCCCACGGTTTCCAGCTGGTCGGCAAGGCGACGATGAGTGCCAGAGCGCCGACGATGAGGATGGCCAGCGGCCAATACGAGGAGCGTTGAGTGGACATGATCGAGGGAGAAGCGGCAACAGGCTTACTGTGCCGGCGAATAGTTGATGTACAAACCGGCATTCACATCATCCGAGAAGATTTGTCCGACGGTTGCGGAGGGAATGCCGCTAATGACGATGTGCTCCGTGATGGCGTCACTTTCTATCTTAAGGCGCGAGACCATCAGGTCGCGGACGAAGATGGCGATATTCTTGCCTTTGTTCTCGGAGAACAGTTTCTGCAGCAATGCCCTTCCTTCCGGCGTGAAGGTGATTTCGATCGCTGCGCTGCTGTTCGTCTTGCTCACGACGGTGCGCACACCGACGACCTGCTCTTTATGAATGCCGGTTTCCAGCCACTGCGACGCATCACCGGCGTTTTCATCCGTTGGCGCGGTTGCCAAGGGTTTCTCGAGACGGATATCGAAGGTAAACGGTTCGGCGATCATCTCTTTCACACGCGGGGCGATATCGTCCTTCGCCAACGAAATCGTCAGCAGGCCCCCACTGCCTCCGGTTGGCACGACTGTTGCAATGGGCTTTGCTTCACCCAGCGCTGCCAGGCGTCTGATAATCACTCGTTCTGCAGAACTCAGCAACGCGACGACGTTCGATGGGCTGTCTTGGCGCACTTCCAGTGTGTACGTGAGAGTAGAAGCTTTGGAGCATGCGACAAAACTGGTCACAAGAACCAGTGCGCAAGCAGCAGTGGACAAACGAGTGAGAAACATGCTGGAGCAGTGTATACGGGGAGTGGGTGGAGGCAAAGAGAAGTTCTGAAAAGAGTGGAAGGAGTGGGAAGAGTGGCAAGAGTGGAAGGAGGGGGGACGAACAATCAAATTCAGCAAAGTATTCCTTCCACTCTTCTTTTTCCTTCCACTCCTTCCGCTCTTTTTTCTCACGCTATCAGCCTCGTCCCCGCCCTTAACATCTTCCCCCGCAGGTCTATACCCTTCAGCGTACAGCCTTCATCAATTATGCATTCTTCTAGCACACAGTCGTCGATCGTTGATGTGCCGAATACGATGCAGTCGCGAATCGTACTCGAGCGCAGCACGGTCTTCGGCCCGATGACCACACTGCCGGTACACGTACTATGCTCATCCACGTTTGCCTGCGGGTCGATGAACTGGTTCTTGCCGACCACCTGCCGGTGGATCGCCATGTATGACTCGAACGAGCCGATGTCCTTCCAGGTCTGCGAGAACACAAAACAGTCGACCCGGATCTTGCGGCGTAGAAATTCTTCGAAGATGCCGCCGACGTTGTCCGGGTGCTCTTTTGCGTATTCTTGCAGCACGCGCAGGCTGGTCTTTGGGAGTATCCACCAGCCGGTGGAGACGCATGTTGACCGAGGTTCCAGTGGTTTCTCTTCGAATGCCATCGCTTGTTGCAAGGGCGACGATTCTTCTTGCGGTCCCAAGACCACTGTCCCGAACTGTTTGGCTTGTTCGCGGTCGCGCACATCATGTGCGGCAAGCAGGGGGTTGCCGACAAATGTATCGATGAACGCGCGCATGTTGCACTCGCAGTAGTTGTCGCCAGCCAGCAACAGCACGTCATCATCGATAGTGTTATCCGTGATCCATTTGCTGATGGCGCCAAGTGCTCCGAGCTTGTGCGTGTCCTTCACAGAATCCTCGATCATGATGTCGATGTGCTTGTCTGCGATGCTCTTGGCCCACGCGCGCATGTCATCGGCGAAGACTGCGTTGGTGCTCACTGTGATCTTTATGTCACGGGGCACCGCATCGGTCACGTATGTCAGGATGGGCTTGCCCCGCAGCGGCAGCAGCGGCTTGGCCCTGTGCTCTGTCAGTGGCCAGAGCCGGGTTGCGAATCCGCCGGCGAGGATACAACACTGCATACAAGTGAGTAGTGAGTAGTGGGTAGTGGGGAGGCGTCGCGAGCTGTTACCAATTGCGATCGTTCACGATTGTCACCGGCTGTCCTTCGATCATATCAACGGTCTCCGAGACACCGACGATGCCGAGCACCGAGGGCAAGAGCATGTAGGTGATGCCATGCTGTCTGCAGACGCTGAGCAAGTTGATAGTATGCTCCAAGTCTGCGCAGTGCAGTACGTGCGTGATGCGCAGATCGCGAATGACTTCCTCGAGTTTGTTGAGCTTGCCCAATACCGGCACTCCGGCGATTTCTTTAAGCGGTGTTCCTCTGCCGTCCAACACTGCGACTGGCCTGAAGGGTGATTGACGTTCTTCCAGCAGCGCGATCATCTGCTGTGCGGGGCGGTTGGCGCCGATGACCAGCAGCGGGAAGGCCGGAGGGTTGCGCCGCAGAATGCGCCGTTGCCACTGATCAAACGCCGCATGCCATACCATGACTGCGAGGAAGCTGAGCACCCCTGCGTACACGAGGAGTAATCGGCTGAAGAACGTGCCGTAGAAGAAGTAATATCCCAAGGAGAACAGCGACATCGCCAGCACGCACGAGAAGAACATATGCGTCACGTTTTTGAGTGAGGACTGCACGCGCGTCAAACGAAACACTCCCAAAAATAGCAGCACCGCGATCCAAATAGGGGAAACAAACAAGACAACCTGCATGTAAGTGTCGATGCGAAAGTCCGTCGATAAGATGAACCCCACGCGCAAGAAGTACGCCGCGACGTACGCGCCCAGAAACAGAAGCACATCAGTCGCGCACCAGAGGAGCAGTAATAAGGGACGACGCATGAGAAGAGGATAGCATACCCTTATTTAGTGCTTGCCAGTTGCTTTTGCTTTTCTACTGTTGGGATCCATTCATACGGCAATTTCGTCACATCCCACGGTTCTTTGGTATTGCGAACGTATGTGCCGGTGGCAATGACTGGCTGGCCTGTAAGCAGCGTCGCCATAAAGTCGTACTTGGCGCGGAGCACTGGGTTTTTGGCAGCGAGCCGCTGAAAGTCGTTGTGTTGCAGAACGAAGTACGAGAACGTCTCTGCGAAGTCCTCGAATGGGTCCGAGAGCGCGTAGCCGGAAACGAACTGCCCTGCACGAGCGCCGTTGCGCTTGGTCTTGGAGTCCGTCCAGCTGATGCGATAGAAGTCGACGCTGTGATCATCGGCGAAGATGGGCTTCTGGCCATCCGAGAATTCGGTTCCACCGCCTGCCACCGTGCCGCGCTCGCTTCCAAGATCGATAATGTGTCCGCACTCATGGACGATGAGTGCTTGGAACTCTTTGTCGCCGATCTCTTTCCCTGTCTTCGGGTCTACACCTGCGATAATCATGATGTGTTCGCCAGCCAGGCCTCGGCTCTCTGGACTCGTGTAGTCGACGTAGAACTCTTTGAGAGTATCCCGGCACAGCGAAGGCAGTGCCCGCAGTGTGCTGTCCGCCAAGAGCCTGTGCCGTGGCAAAATGTCTTTTTGATCGACAATCGGCAGCAACACCGGAGCGCGCTTCAGAGGGACGACGCTCTTCTGTGAGGTCGAGGGTTTCGTGGTTCCTCTGACACTGATTTCAGTAGGCGCAGCGTGCAGACCATGCGCATCGCTCGGAGCGGCGTTTGCTATTGCGCAGAGCAGTACGAATGGTATGATCGAGGCACGAAGCAGCACATGCAGCGGACACCACACGGACGGGTGCATCAACAGGGGTTTTAGGCTTGCCGAAAGCGTTTTCTGGCAGATGTGCATGAAGACAGATGTTGAAAGTAGATATTTATACTATATTACTCTGTTAATGTCAATACCAGTTGGCCTTCATCCTGGTCAGGAGTACGTGCTCTCTATCGAGAAACTTGCCCATGGAGGCGCAGGTTTAGCCATGTACGAGGGAAAGCCTGTGTTTGTTATGGGCGCTATTCCAGGCCAGAAGGTCTCGGCAGTCATCACCAAGATCAAAGATACCTACGCCGAGGGAAAAGTGTTGAAAGTCATCACGAGGTCCAAAGACGAGGTGCAGCCGCGCTGTCCGCATTTTGGCCAGTGCGGAGGCTGTCTGTTGCAGAACTTGGCGTACAACAAGCAGATCCAATACAAAGAAGACATCGTCCGCGAGACGCTCGAACATGTAACGTCAGCTGACCCAACTGTCCGCAAGAGCTTGGCAGGGCGCGTGCTTAAGATCATCCCGAGCCCGCAGGTGTTCTACTACCGCAACAAGCTCGAGCTGACGTTCGGATACTCATCGATGCGCGTCGAGCAAAAACCTCCCAAACAGCCGGGCGGAAAACCGGAGAGGATCTACTTCGACGAAAACCCGGGCATAGGGTTCCACCAGCAAGGCGAGTGGTCGACGATTCTGC
>CAYWEU010000031.1:0-3732 GCA_964457395.1 uncultured Candidatus Peribacteria bacterium | reverse complement strand
CCGGGTGCCGCTCCGAGAAAAAATACTGGACCAACTTCGGACAGAGCGCAAAGCACTGGCAGCAAGTCGGTACCGGTCACGCGCGCAGGCAGCGGTGTCCCAGCACGACGAGCAGCCCAAAGCAACCCGGCACCGTCTGGCACATTGAGGTCGGACTCACACAGTACCTGCTTGAACTGCGGACTGCGCGATGCTTCGACGAGCATCTCGGGGTTGGGTGTCGCGACGTGATGCTGTTTACCATCGGCGAGAAGTAGTCGAATACGTTCGACCGCTTGCTCCATGCTCACCGCATCGATCGGAACGCCGAGAATGTGCACACGCGTGAGCATAGGGCCAGGGTTCCATTCTGACGCAAAAACGCGCACAATGGAACGCGCACCCCGTACTCATGCATCTGCGTAGCGCGCCACTGGCCACCCTCTGCTCGATTGCACTACTGTCGATACTCTCGGCATGCAGCGCTAAACCATCGCCTGATGTTCCGGTCTTCTCCGATGTTCAATCATCGTCTTCGTCGTGGTCTTCTTCTTTTTCTTCTTCAGCGTCAACCGAGATGTCGAGCGCGCAATCATCAGTTACTGCTTCGCACACAAACGAAGTCATGGGCGAGCACGAAGCAACTCCGCAGGGCATCGAAAGTCTGGAAGTGCCGACGACCGCAACCGGCAAGACCATGACGGGAACTGTTCTTGTAAACTCGGTTGTCTACGGCACAACCCCCTGCCTGCCAGCCCAAGCCTGCACAGTGCCGACGATGATCGAGTACTTCGATTATGACTGCGAGTACTGCCGTTTGCACCTGCGCACGCATCGGCCGTGGATCGTTGCCACGTACGTTGCAACAGGCACGATGAACATCGAACGCGTGTTCGTGCCGATGACGCCTGCGGGAATAATGATGGCTGAGGCCGCGCTCTGTGCGGGATACCAGCAGAAATTTACTGCCATGGACGAATGGCTGCTCAAAAACCTCCCCAAGACCCAAGACGTCATCACCAAGTCGCTGAAAGCCATGACTATCGAACCAAAACAATTCGCCGAGTGCATGCGCCGCAAAGATGTATTTCAAGACTCCGGCAAGCTCACTGACGGATCGTCCATCAAACGCGTACCGGCCTTCGCCATTGGAACCACGCGGTGGGAAGGAGTGTTGGATCGAGATTCGTTGAAGCAGACCATTGAGGAAGCATTGGCGGGAAAATAGAAGTATGATGATTCTATGAAGCTGAAGGACGCTATTCACGACTTCCTCACTCACTGCGAGGTCGGCAAATACCAGAGCAAGAAAACCGTGGAGAATTATCGGCATTACCTCAAGCGCTTCGAGACATTTGCGAAGGCAACCACCGACGTAGGAAAAATCGACGCAGACATCGTCCGCGACTACCGCCTGTACCTGCACCGTTTGCACGTGGAGGGTCAGGGCGTGACGCTGAACATCAAAACGCAGCAATATCACCTCATCGCGCTGCGAGCGATGCTCAAACACTTGGCCAAACATGACGTGCGGACGCTCTCACCAGAGAAAATCGAGCTGCCCAAAGTCCCAGGTCGCACCGTCGAGGTACTCTCCAGGGAAGAATTGGACGAGATGTTTAACGCCATCGACCCTACCAGCCGCAACGGGCTTCGAGATCTTGCGCTACTCCACATGCTCTATTCCACGGGACTTCGTGTGAGCGAGATCTCGAACCTCAATCGCGATGATGTGAACCTGGGCAAAGGCGAGTTTCGCGTTATCGGCAAAGGGCGCAAGCCACGCATCGTGTTTCTGTCTGTCGTGGCGGCTGACCACCTCAAGCGATACTTGGACTCCCGCGCCGACAATGCTCGGCCGATCTTCGTCAGCAATTCGAATCGCTCAAGGAATACGGACATCTTGAAAGGCGACAATCGACGACTGCAGCCGCAAGCCATCGAGCGAATTATTCGCAAGATCTGCACATTGGCAGGCATCGTGAAGAAGGTAACACCACACACGCTGCGTCACACATTCGCAACCGAGCTGCTGCGAAACGGAGCGGACATCCGTTCAGTCCAAGAAATGCTGGGACACGCAAGCATCACCACCACGCAGATCTACACGCACCTGACGAATCAGCGGTTGAAGGAAACACATCAGAGATATCACAGGTGAAAATTTAACATTAGCGAAGCTCTTTCTTTCTCCACTCCTCGATCTTGGCGTGATTTCCCGATAGTAAAATATCCGGCACACGCATACTCCGAAACTCCTCCGGCCGCGTGTACTGTGGAAATTCACGCATGCGGCCATACGCCTTAGAAAAACTGTCGTTATGCGCGGACTCACCTTTGCCGAGGACTCCCGGTATGTGCCGGGCAATCGCATCGACCAAGACCATGGCAGGCAGTTCGCCACCCGTAAGCACGTAGTCACCAATAGAAATCTCTTCGTCGATCCAGCCGTCGATCACCCGCTGGTCCACCCCTTCGTAGTGACCGCAAAGCAACACGAGCCAATCGTGCTTGGCAGACAATCGCTCGACGTTCGACTGCGTTAATCGTTTGCCTGCAGCGGACAGGTAGATGCGATGAGGTGAAGAGTGAGAAGTGGATGATGGGGAGTGGCTATCACCGGTTATGGATTCAATTCCGCGTACAATCGGCTCGCACCCGAGCACCATGCCCGCACCGCCTCCGTACGGCTTATCGTCGACTTGGTTGTGTCGGGCAGTCGAAAACTGGCGGATGTCATGAATACGCACATCCAGCAATTTCGCGTCTGTTGCGCGTTTGAGCATGCTCTCGGTCAGAGGACCGGTAAACATGGCCGGGAATAACGTCAGAATATCGACTCGCACAGCAAGAAAGTATGGCAGGTACCTCCCTTACATACAATACCTACCTTACGTACAATACATTCATGTCGCTCGTGAACATCTACATCCCGACCTATAATCCAAAACCCGAGTACCTGCGCGCGGCGTTGGACAGCCTGATGCAGCAGACAACGCAAGACTGGACCGCGCTGATACACGATGATGCATCGGTTACCGATATCCGGTCGATCGTTGAGCGGTATCTGCACGACAGTCGCATCAGTGTTATGCGATCAGACAAAAGACTCGGCATCGGCGGCAATTGGAACGCCTGCCTCTCGCACGGCAACACGCCGTTCGTGCAATATTTGT
This sequence comes from uncultured Candidatus Peribacteria bacterium, assembly GCA_964457395.1. Lineage (GTDB taxonomy): Bacteria > Patescibacteriota > Gracilibacteria > Peribacterales > Peribacteraceae > CAVZXD01. The sequence continues at coordinate 577 of CAYWEU010000031.1, read as the reverse complement.
TTCAAGATGACTGCTGGCAACCGGAATATCTGCGACGCAGCGTCGAGACACTGCAAGCCGACACTGCACTTGCCTTCGTCGCATCCCATCATGCATATGCGCAAGAAGATTCGGGCACAGTGCAAGAGTCCTACGCCCAACTGTTCTCGCGTCGGCAATCGCTGGGGCCAGGCAAACACGACGGCAAGAAATTCTTGATGCAGTGGCTTGAGCAAGGCTTGCACCCCAACATCATCGGTGAGCCGAGCTTCGTGATGCTGCGCCGCAGCCACATGCAGCAAGTCGGACCGTTTGTGGAGGACATGCCGCAATTTCTGGATGTCGAGTACTGGACGCGGCTGCTGATACTCGGTGACTGGTACTTCTGCAAAGACAATCTGGGCTCGTTCCGCGTACACGGCGACAGCGCAACGGCGAAGAACCAACAGTCCGGCGCGGGCATCTACGACCGTCTCCGCTGCTTGGAGCGAATCATTGCCTCTCTTCCACAAGGTGAATTAAAAACCACAGCAATCGCCGCACGCAATCGTTCGTTGGACGGCATGGTGAAAAAGTTTTTCGAACGGAAAAAGAGCGG
>CAYWEU010000030.1:0-2333 GCA_964457395.1 uncultured Candidatus Peribacteria bacterium | reverse complement strand
ACCCGCTGCATCCGCAAGGTCAGAAAAGAAACGATGATCAGCACGCCCAAACCGAGGAAGAATTCTTTCGAGTAGTTCTGGAAAAAGTTCGCGATCCACATGAGCACGCGGGTGGAGAGCGGCAAATCCACACCCAAGGATTGGAAGAGCGGGATGAGTGTCGGGAGGATGAACCCTCCCATCAGCACAATGAAGCCAAACAAGGTAAACAGCAGGAACGCCGGGTAGATCATGGCCCCTTGTACTTTGCGACGCAGCTCGTACGCTTTGCCTTCGTAGAGCACGATCATATCCAGGCTTTCCTCCATGGAACCGGATCCTTCCCCGGCACGTATCAGGTTGATGGCGAGCGTGGGGAATTTGTTCGGACACGATTCCATGGCTTCGCTAAACGAATGTCCCAGTTCCACCGATTTGCGCAAGTGCGTAAAGATGGGACGCTTGCGGCGCGAGGCGCTGTCTTCGAACAGTGTCAGCGAACGCACGATGGGTATGCCTGCCTTGAGCGTCATGCGCAAGTTACGCATCATGACGATAAGGTCTTGCGTGCCGATGGGGGCATTGTAGATATTCATGAGCGGATGACGCGGAGAATTTCTTCGAATGTGGTCAGTCCTTGCAGCGCTTTCTGTAAACCGTCGTCGAGCATGGTGGACATGCCGGACTCGACGGCGACCTTGCGGATATCATCCGCGTTCGCGCGGCCGATGATTTTCGAGCGAATTTTTTCGTTGACGCGCAACAGTTCGAAGATGCCCATGCGCCCCTTGTAGCCCGTACCGCCGCATAAGTCGCAGCCTTTGCCTTGATAAAATCTGTAGGTCGATCGTTTTTGCGCAAGCAGTTTTGCAGCGACGTCGAGCGGCAGCGATTCGGACAGAACGTCGTACGACACCTCCGTACTCTGGCGACAGCGCGTGCAGATCTTGCGAACCAAGCGCTGTGCCACGATGAGGTTGACCGTGGACGAGATGAGAAAGGGCTCGATACCCATGTCGATAAGACGTGGAATCGCTGTTGGAGCATCGTTGGTGTGCAACGTGCTCAGCACCAAGTGACCGGTCATAGCGGCGCTGATGCCGATGTTCGCCGTCTCACCGTCGCGGATTTCTCCGACCAAGACGATGTTGGGGTCCTGGCGCAGAATCGACCGCAGACCGTCGGCGAAGGTGAGTCCGGCTTTCTCGTTGACTTGGATCTGGTTGATGCCCGCCAGTTCGTACTCGACAGGGTCTTCGATGGTCGAGATATTCACGTGTTCTTTGTTCAAGCGGTTCACGATGGCGTAGAGAGTCGATGTCTTGCCAGACCCGGTCGGTCCGGTGACCAAGATCATCCCCCATGGCGAACGACTGATTTCGTGTTCCATGATTTGTTCATCGGACTTCTGCAGACCGATCTGCTCGATGGGCAACGCTTCGTCTTCCGACATCAGCAGACGGAGCACCATCTTCTCGCCTTGCGTAATCGGCAGAATGGACACACGGACGTCGATGCGTTTGCCTTCCGGGTCGTGGTACACCAGCTTGCCGTCTTGCGGCGCTCCGTGCTCGTCGGTCGCCAGGTTTGCCATGACCTTCAGACGCAGGGCCACGGAGGGATGAAGATTTTTAGGATACTCCAGCACCTGGCGCAGCAGGCCGTCGACGCGTTCGCGGACGATGCAGTTGGAAACGCGAGGCTCGATATGGATGTCCGACGCCCTGGTGGTGCAGCCGTGCAGCAAGATGGCGTCGACCAGCTGCATGATGGACACATCATCCTGACCTTTCGCTACTTTTTTTGGCTGTGTCCGGCTCTCTAAAATCGTGCCGACTTGCTGCGTGTAACTGTTCTGCTCGTACAAACGCATGGAGTCGTTGATGGTTTTTTCGTCGGTGAAGTATGCGTCAACGGTGCCGAATTTCTTCCTGAGTAACCGCAGTATCCGCTTTTGATTCGGGTCAGCCATGACCACCGCAACGCCCGAGCCTTTTTTGAACGCAAGAATGTGGTTGGCCGCAGCGAATGTGCGCGGCAAAATGCGCAGTGCGTCTTTCTGCAATGTCTCTTTGGAGAAATCCATGAAGATCCATCCGTAGAGCTGCGCCTTAAGCTGATTGAGTTGCTGCAGCGTCAAATGTCCTTCTCGCACCAACAGAGATTCGATCTGTCGAACATCGCCATGGGAGCGCAATTCTATGGCGGCGATCTGCTCCTCGTTCAATAAATTATTCTTGCGCAAAACGTCCAGCAATTGGCTTCGAGCAGCGCTCGCCTGAGGCGGAGTTGGTGTTTGTGACATAAATCGTATTATTATAGCATACTTTGAAGGAAGGAACCAGGTATTTGCC
>CAYWEU010000029.1:0-9257 GCA_964457395.1 uncultured Candidatus Peribacteria bacterium | reverse complement strand
ACGTGTGTGCCTGGTTGTAGAAACTGCGAGCGGGTACATGACGAATAGTCAGTCCGCCGTAGCGTGCGAGCACGATGATCTCGAAGCTAAAGAAGTAATCGTCCGATGTGTTCTCGAAGTCGCTCATCAAAGCGAGTCGGCGGCTGTACACACGGAAACCCGTGAACAAGTCCTGCGGCCTGGTCTGCAAAACAATGCCGCCCAACCCCGACAGCAGAGAGTTGCCGATGTACCGGATCCACGACATGCCGTCCCTGCGTGGCTGGCGCAGATCGTAGAAACGATTACCCAGCACCAGGTCTGCTCCGGCGCGCATCTGGACGAGAGCGTCTGGAATGGACGAGGTAAACTGCCCATCGCCGTGGATCTCGATGATGATGTCTGCGCCCAGCTCCGCGCACTTCTTGAGTCCGAACTTTAGATTACTACCGTAGCCGCCGTGCTCATGGGTGTAGACGGAAATGCCCAAGCGCTTGGCTACATCGAGAATATCATCCGAAGAACCATCATCGATGACGACGATCTGCTCGAACAGTGACTTATCCAGAATACTGTACGTATGTTCGAGGAACGCAGCGCAGTTGTACGTGAGGATCATGCCGAAGGCCTTGCTCGTTTTGCCGTCTGCGGACATACGAAAGCTGTTTGGAAATCGAATACTGCGACAGTGTACGGGGGATCTTATTGCCGGTACAGCGTACGAAAGCTCAAAAAACCTCAATATCCCCAATCGGCATAATAAACTTGCCGCCTTTGCTGACAAACTCTTTCTCTTTTTCTACGATGTGGTCGCGGAAGCTCCACGCAAGCAGCAGGTAGTAGTCAACGTCGCGAGTGCGGGCAACTTCCGGCGAAATGATCGGGATGTGCGACATGGGCATGCAGAGGCCCTGCTTCTGTGGCAAGCCGTCCACACAAAAATCGATAATCTCGGACGAGATGCTCGCGTAGTTGAGGATCGACACTCCTTTGGCGGCGGCGCCATACGCGGCGATGTGTTTGCCTTGTTGATTGAGCTTGGCGAGGGTTGCGACCAGCGTGTCCTTGGAGGCTCTGACATCTTTGGCCAGCTTTTGGTACGTCTCCAACTTGTCCCAGCCTTTGGCGAGTTCTTCGTTGGCGAGTTCCTGCACACGCGGATGTACAGGGTGTCGACCTTTGTGTCCGAATTCGATGCGTATCGAGACGCCTTGGAAGGGGAGCATTTGATAATCGAAAATTTCCAAGCCGAATTGCTCATAAAACTTGAGTAGCGGACGGATGGCATAGTAGGACATGTGCTCGTGGTACACGTCGCCGTAGCCGAGCGTGTCGAAGATGTATCCCAAGTAATGTGCTTGAATGATGCCGACACCGTCTTCGGCGAGAAGTTCTTTGAACCCTTGCATCACGTCGACCTGGGCGCCTATATGTGGGATGGAGTTGTTACCCATCACTACATTGGCCTTGCCGTATTTCTTGGATACTTCTTTGGCGAGCGTGCTCGTGAAGAAATCATTGATGGTCTCCACTCCTCGTGCTCGTGACATGGGGGCGATGTTGGCAGCCGGCTCGATGTTGAGAGTGCGAACGTCCTTCAGTTCGCCAAGCAGTACGCCGTCGTTGCCTCCGACTTCGATGATAAAATCGCCTACCTTCAGGTATGTCTGCATCAGTTCGGCGGCATATTCTTGAAAGTGCTTTGGTGTGTTGCCGACTCCGGATGACACGAACTGGTAGTGCGAGAACAGTTCTTCTTTTGCGACATCATCGAGCAGCTGCACCAAATTGCAGTCGTGGCAGAAGTACACCTGCAACGGGTACATCGGCTCGGGTTGATTGAGCCACTGCCCGGGCTTGATGTTGCTGTTGGCGGGCGGCTGGTCATGCAGATCCAAAAACATCGTCACGTGCTTCGAGTTGCACATTCGGCAGTGGTCGAGGTGTGTGATCATAATGAGGCGCAGTACTCGGTAAGCCAGGGCTTGATGTCCGTCGACGCGGTCCACCCCAAAAGTTTTTTAGCCAGCGAGACGTCGGCCAAGTGCTCGTCCAAGTCAAAACTTCGTCGGGGGATGAACTCGATCTCAGAGCTGATGATTTCGGCGATCTCTCGGATACTGCGGTTGTACCCCGAGGCGATATTGATAATCTCGCCCTTACCCACGGTGCTGGAAGCGATGGCCATGCAGAATGCCTGGGCGATGTCGCCAACGTAGACGAAGTCCCGCTTTGCACTCTTGGCGCCGTCTTGGGCGGCCGTCTGAGTGATGGGGATGGGTTTTCCTTCCCGCTTGCAACGCAAAAACTTCGCGAGTACCTGGTCTTGGCGCTGGTTCTCGCCGAATACCTGGAACAGTCGAAAGACGACTGTCGGCAGTCCGTTGGCTGCGTAGTACCGGCAGAAGCGTTCCATGGCGTACTTTTGCAGCGAGTACGGTTCGGCAGGAAAGACGTGCATGTCTTCTCGCCACGGTAGCGGCTGATTTCCATACAGAGATGCAGTAGAAGGGTAGAGGAACTTCTTTACACCGCCTTCCTTGGAGAGCTGCAGCATCTTCACGCCGAGATCGACATTATTGTAAGTGGTGCCCACAGGGTCTTGGATCGACCCGGGAATACTCGTTTCGAAAGCTAGGTGCACTACGTAGTCGCAACCATGGACATCCTTGAGCTCTTCGATGTCTTGCTGAATGAATTCAAATTGCTTCGAAGCAGCGACGAGCGTGCAGGGCAGACGATCGACGCCGACGACATAAAAACCCGCCTTGATGAGCGCCGGTACAAAGTGCGATGCAATGAAGCCCGACGCACCAGTCACCATGACTTTTGTTTCTCCGGCCGTCATTGGTGCAGTGCGTTCCATCGGGTTTTGAGAAATTGGAAGTAGTGCGTGCGGTCCCACCCGTCTTGCTTCTGCCACGCGTTATAGGGCACGGCCATGCCGCGTTTTTCCATGGTGAGCGCGTCTGTAAGGTTATGCTTCGCGGCGACTTTTCGTACCACTGCCTTGAGCTCGAGAGTATCAATTTTGAGTTCCGGGGGCAAACTGACTGCGAACTCTATGAGGCGCCTATCCAAAAACGGGCAGCGGTTCTCGATGCCAAACGCGCCAGCCATGCGGTCGCCCATCTGCAAGAGGCTGGGGAAAATGAGTTTGAAATCCGAGAACCCCATCGCATTTACCGGCTCCGAAAACATGCTGAAGAACGGTTTGATCTTCTGGCGCACGAACTCCAGATATTTGTCGTTGCGGCAGGTGATGCGCGCAAATGCTCCGACGTAATCCTCGTCTCCGTAGTGCTTGTCGAACATGCTCTTGTAGGACGGAAAATGCTTGCGCAGCTGGTACTCGCGGGCAACCGGCATGTACCGGACGTAGCCGCCGAATAGTTCGTCCGCGCCCTCGCCAGAGAGGATCACCTTCACGTTCTTCGTTGCCATTTCGGCCAGCTTCCACATGCCGAAGAAGCCGAATGATCCCACCGGAAAATCCAAGTGCCAGAGTACTTTGTCGATCGCAGCGAAGAACTCTTCCTGGAGTTCGGGCTTGGTGTTGTCGAAGTAGTAAAAGTGATCGAACTGATGGAGTGTCGATAAGAGCGATGAATCTATCCCTCCCGAGAGGTACAAACCGAGCGGCACATCGCTTCTGATCCTCAGCTTCACCGCATCTTCCAACAGACTCTCGCATTCCTCTTTGGCCGTTGTGAGGTTGATGTCGCGCGGCTGGAACTTCCAGTATTCGACCACCTGCTTCGTTCCACTCTCGAGATCAAAGAGCAGGTAGTGAGCGGGCGGTACTTCGAAAACGTCTTTCCAGAGCGTGCTGATGAAGCAGTGCTGGAATGCTTCGAAGAAGTCATCCTCTTGCCGTTGCACGTCCATGACTTCGGGGAACGCTTTGGCCTCCGAAGAAAAAATCACTTTCTTATTCTTATGGTGGTAGTACAGAGGCTTTTCTCCAGCGATGTCACGCGCCAGTAACAGCTGTTTCTTCGTCGAGTCGTAGATCGCGCACGCAAACATCCCGTTTAACTTGTCGAACATCTTTACTCCCCACTGCTTCCAGCATTTGAGCAGCACCTCGGTATCCGACGTGGTGCGGAAGTCCCAACCCAACTTGCGCAGCTCTTTTTTCAGTTCGAGGTAGTTGTAGATTTCTCCGTTGTAACACAAGACCAGGTCATCTTCTCGGTACGGCGCCAGACCGGGAGACTTCAGGTCGATGATCTTCAGCCGTCCCATGCCAAGAGAAATCAGATCATCTGCGTAGATACCAGATTCGTCGGGTGCCCGATGCTTCTGCACGTCAATCATTCTTTGCACTCCTTCTTTATTACCCGCTGCCGCTGTCATTCCGCAGACGCTGCACATACCGGACGAATTCTAGGGGACCTGTTCTGACATGGCAACACGGGCCATTTGCCACCTATACTGTAGGTATCCTTCGATTTCCTCAGCATAGATGTGTGGCATAGCTGGCATCGTCCGGTTCAACGGCTTTCCCATCGATCCGGCGACGCTCGATCGGCTGACCGATGCGCTGGCCCACCGCGGGCCCGACGGACATGGGACATTCATCAGCGGACCCGCGGGCCTGGGGCATCGACGGCTTTCGATCATCGACCTGACCGACGCCGCAAGCCAGCCGATGCGGTCGGGTGACGGCATGCTGATTCTTTCGTTCAATGGCGAGATCTACAACTTCGTCGAGAAACGTGTGATGCTCGAAAAGAAAGGATACACATTCACGTCCACGGGCGACGGCGAGGTGTTGCTGAAGCTGTACCAAGAATTCGGCGAAGATTGCGTGCTGCACCTTCGCGGCATGTTCGCGTTCGCGATGCTCGACCTCAAGCGCAATACCATCTTCATCGCGCGAGATCGAGTGGGCAAGAAGCCACTCAAATACTTTGTGAACGGGGGCATGTTCGCATTCGCGTCAGAGCTGAAAGCATTGAAGACACTGAAAGAATGCCCGACAGAAACCGACTGGGAGGCGATTCACCACTATCTGACGATGATGTATGTGCCCGCTCCGCAGACCGGCATTAAAGGCATTCACAAGCTTCCTGCGGCGCATTGCATGACGGTGCATATCAACACAGGCAAGATCGATATCCGGCGCTACTGGTCGTTGTCGTATCACGAAGAGCAGCACTCCGTCGAAGACTGGAAGCGCATGGTCATGGACAAGCTCGACGAGAGCGTGCGGTTGCGCATGGTCGCCGACGTGCCGGTAGGCGTGTTTCTGTCCGGCGGTGCTGACTCAGCCGCAGTCACTGCCCTTATGGCCAAGCATAGCGAAAAACCTATCGAAACATTCTCGATCGGCAGCCCGGAAGAAACGCACAACGAACTGCCGGACGCGCAGCGGATGGCGGACGTGCTCAAGACCAACCATCACCCCATCGTGCTCAAGCCGGATGTGACGCATTTACTCGAGGAACTGGTGCATACCTACGAAGAGCCGTATGCGGATCCGTCGGTCATCCCGACGTATCTTCTGTCACGCGAAACGCGCAGGTCGGTAACGGTGGCGCTCAACGGCGATGGCGGGGACGAGAATTTTGCGGGGTATGTACGCTATCCGATTCTCAAATTCTCACGCTTCTGGGCGTCGCAATTCTTGCCGGTCCATGCTGCTGCGCGGGCGTTCACGGGTGCGTTTCACGCGTTGCGTCATACCACGCTCAGTTATCGTATGCACCGGTTTCAGTCGTCTATCGGTAAGACATGGCCGCAGCGGTACCTGCAGTACATCAGCTTCTTTACCGAGGAAGAAAAGCGGGCGCTGTACTTGCGGGGGTTTGGAGCCGAGTTCGCACGCACGGACGACTGGTACGCCGCGAGAACCGCGGAGTCGAGGACAAAAGCCAATGACGTGATCCATCAGGCGATGAGCATGGATATCGATACCTACCTAGCCGATGATCTGATGCCGAAGGTCGACCTCGGCAGCATGGCCAGCGCGCTCGAAACGCGTTCGCCGCTGCTCGACCACGAACTGCTGGAGCTGACGGCGCGGATGCCATCCTCCCTCAAGCTCAAGGGTTTCTCGCGTAAGCACATCTTCAAGCACATGCTGCGGGGACTGGTGCCGGATGAAACACTGGATCGCAAAAAGATGGGGTTCAGACTGCCGCTGGATCGCTGGTTCCGAACCGATTGCAAAGTCTTCGTGGAGGATCGGCTGTTGCGGCCCGAGTCGAAACTGTGGACGATGCTGGACAGGAGTGCGGTCGAAGAATTTCTGAAGAAGTATCATGCCTCGCGCGTCGATTACAGCGATCACGTCTGGGCGTTGCTCTGGCTGGATGCATGGATGCGCGAGTACACTTGACGCATGCGGAGATCCTGGTTGATTGTTGGCGTCCTTCCGTATGCACTCGGACTTGTGCTACTTGCCCGACTGATCGGCATATCTTTTTCGTCCATGTTTGATTCGGACGGAGCGGGGTACAGTCGGGGAGCTATCGGGCTGCTGCATGGGTTCTACTCGTTCGACGGAGTGCATCCGTATATGGAGCGCGAGCCGGGCATGAGCATGTTCTTGGCAGTGCATTACTTTGTCTTTGGCATAGAGAACTCGCTCGCGCTTGCCATCACACAAGCAGCGCTCTTCTTTTGTGCGGCGTGGTTCTTCTGCTCGCGTCTCGCGATGACGTACCAACGGCGGATTGCGGTCGTGACGTTTCTGCTCCTGCTGCTCTCCGGTTCGGTTGTGCATACGATCTTCTTGGCGTACCGCGAATGCTTGGCACTCATCTTGCTGCTGACATTTTCTGGAGTATTTCTCGAGCATCGCCACAGACCGGCCTGGTGGAAAGTGGTACTGATGGGTTTACTGTTTGGCGCCCTCATTCTCACGTACTACACCTTTATCTTCTTCCCCCCGGTCTTTCTGCTGCTGTGGTGGGTGGAGCGACGGCCTTTGCGCGAGGCTTTTGTTCTGCTGCTGCTTTGTTACGGGTTGGTTACGCTATGGGGTATTCGCAATGCGTCGTACGATGGAACGTTTCGTATCATCGATACGGGACGGACGACAACCATGTGGTACATCCGCGGCGAACAGGCCGAGCGTGTCCGTGGGCTGGAGCCTTTCCGTTGTTTGTGGTCGGAGTACGTATCGCGCGACTGGACTGGGAGATCCGATGCGTGCAGTTACAACGGACTGATGCACGCTCGTTGGCCGAGCGGCACCATGGAGCCCGCCGCTGAGCGTATCGCCATCACTCGTGAGGCTCAGACCAAGGTCCGTATGCATTCTCTCTCGTACCTCAACTTCTCTCTCTTCGAGATTCTCGAGCTTCACCTTCCGTTCGTCGGTGGCGGTTTCAGCCGGACATTCAATGTCTACGCGGCACTGAGTGCATTGGTGATGTATATCGGTTTCTTTTTCGGCATTCCCCGCATCTTCGCCAAAGAGAATCTGCTGTGGACTGCGCTTATGGCGTACACCACGCTGGTATTCAGCCTCACCGATGCCACGCCGCGCTACCTGACGCCGGTTCTCTTCTGCTATGCTCTGCTGGCTGCCGTAGGGTATGTCAGACTGTCCGACTGGCTCCGTAGTCGTCTCGCATAACCACCGTGACCTCCGTTCCATGCCATTCATCACTGCTCGGTTCCCATGCGTCTTTCCATCATTCTACCGGTTCACAATGAGATCGAGAATATCGATCCGCTGCTTGCGGAGCTGGCGCAGGAATTGCGACAGTATCCTGACGCCGAAGTCGTCGCCGTGGACGATGGCAGCACGGATGGCAGTCTCGAGAAACTACAATCCGCGGCTGGCACGTATGCTTTTCTGCACGTTGTCGCGATGTCGCGCAATTACGGACAGACGGCGGCGATTTCCGCGGGGATGGACGTTGCTAAAGGCGATGTCATGATTCCCATGGACGCGGATGGGCAGAACGATCCGCGGGACATCCACGCATTCGTGGAAAAGATCGACGAGGGGAGCGACATCGTCTCCGGCTGGCGCAAGAGTCGCAGCGACGCCTGGTTGCGATCATTGCTCTCCAGAGTTGCCAATAGGTTCATACGTTACGCGTCCGGCCAGTCGATCCACGACTACGGGTGCACCATGAAGGCGTACCGCAGATCCGTCGTCGAGAACATCGGGTTGTACGGTGACATGCACCGCTTTCTGGCCGCGTATGCCGCCATGCACGGAGCACGCGTTGCCGAGATCGTCGTGCACCATCGTCCGCGTCTGCACGGGACATCGAAGTACGGCTTTGGCAGAGTGTGGCGCGTGCTTCTCGATCTGTTCATGCTGACGTTCTCTCTGCGTTCGTTCACTCGACCAATGCAGTTTTTCGGCGCTATCGGCCTACAGTCGATCGGGCTTGGGTTCTGCACAATTTTCGCCGCGTTCGCCTGGAGAGAGCTCGGCGGACCAACACTCATCGAGACGCCACTCCCTGTCCTCTCCACACTGTTCGTCATTGTCGGCGTGCAGTGCCTGCTGATGGGTGTCCTTGCGGAGATGCTGATGCGCACGTACTTCGAGTCGCGCAAGAGCAAGCCGTACATCATCCGTTCGGTCTTTCCTCCCGCGCATGGCTCATAGGGCATCTTCCATGGACAAAGCAGAGTTCGTCGCCTGGAACGACTCCATGGCTAGAGCGTATGACCCTGAGCGATACCATGAGTCAGGGAACGTCGTCGTGCGGTGGATCGAGCGCAGGCGCGTGCGATGTATTTTGCAATTACTTACGGCTACCGAGGAACATCGCGTGCTCGAAGTCGGCGTAGGTGCCGGGAATATCTTGCAACAGGTGCCGGCAAGGCAGCGTACCGGCATCGACTTGAGTGCATTTTTGCTCGAGAAGGCACGGCGACGCCTGGGGCCAGAGGCAACGCTTGTGTTGGGTGATGCCGAAGAGCTGACGCAGTATGTGCAGCCGGGGTCTTGTGATCGTGCGTTCTGCAGCGAAGTGCTGGAACATGTGCAGCATCCGGACAAGGTATTGTCCCAGATGGCCGCCTGTCTTATGGACGATGGCATCGCCGTTGTCTCGGTGCCCAACGAACGAGTCATCAATTCGCTCAAGTCGGTGCTGAAGTCCCTCGGCGTTTTTCGCCTGCTGTTTCCGGGCATGGCTGACCATATGGAAGACGAATGGCACGTGCATGTCTTTGGACGAGCGATGCTCTCGCAGTTGTGCGCTCAATCCTTCACCATCGATTGCATCAAAGCAGTGCCGTTCTCTTTTTTGCCGATCCGTCTTGTGGCGCGCTTGCGAAAAAAAACGTCTGCCAGC
>CAYWEU010000028.1:0-4291 GCA_964457395.1 uncultured Candidatus Peribacteria bacterium | reverse complement strand
GAAGTAGAGAGATTGCGGGTTCGGCTCGATACACACAGCAGGACCACTCGAGATCTTGTGAGTGCAGTGTTCGGGAAACCCACGAACAAGGTCCGGGCTCGAGTTGCCGTTCCGTCTAGTGAGGAAGATGAATCGACCGAGCCGGAACAACAGTCAACGCAGTCAGCTGCTCCTGAGACAAGACCAATTTCTCAGACAGAAGCGACTCCGGAAATCGACTACGACTTCGAGCATTGTTCCACGCATGTAAAGGAGATGTTGGACTGCCAAGCTGATCATCAGCACGCAATGCCTACCGGCGATGACGCCGCAACGCTGAATGCGTTGTACGCGCGTTTGGCAACTATGGAGCCGCTGTTGAATTCCGAAAGTAAAGGACAGAACCTTCTCGACGAGCTGAACGTGCTGCTGCGATATAAGTTTCTCAAGTCTGGTCAGAAGAAAATCATCATGAGTCTCAAGCAGCACATTCAAGAGCAAATAAAAAAGCCACTGAAGTACTTCGAGGAATCTTTTACGAGAGTCGAACTGCTCATCGAGCTAGAGAACAAGCTTGTGAGTGGTGACCAGTCCGGCTCGCCTGCGCACGCGGATGTCGCCAAGAAAATACTGACGATCACCCAAGATATGGCTGCCCATCCGTTACGAGCCGACATCAGGCCACGGCATGCATGGAAACTGTTGCGTCAGCTGAAGAAACTGAAGAGCAAGACCATGCGAGGTGGGGGTAAGGCCACGGAATTCTTGGATCGGTCCGAAAACTATCAGGCAAGACACGATGCCATCGATGTCTTGATGAGAACACTGGAAGTTCGTAGTTCCGAAAGCGCATTCACGAGGATGCGGAAGACTCTTGCGCGAATAGAGTGAAACACGTACACTCTCGCGGCTTTATGAAGAAAGGTATTCATCCGCAGGTGCACCAAGACGCCAAAACGACATGCATGTCGTGCAGTGCCGTGTTTGCGATTCCATCCACAGTGAAGCAACAGCAGGTGGAAGTGTGCAGCAACTGTCACCCCGTCTATACGGGCGAATACCGTGGCCTCATGGCCTCTGGTCGCGTTGATCGCTTCCGCAAGATGCAGGCTTCTTCGGCGAAGAAAAAAGAGGAGGTCGAAAAAGTTGTGCAGAAGCGAAAAGCCAAGAAATAGGGAATTGGGTTTGGGAATGGGCAAGAGCCAACTCGGGTACGATGGCTTGTTTCAGCTCTGGCACTCGCAAACGCGTAGTGCTACACTTGGAGTTACACATGAATAGCCGTCAAGCAAAGCTCCTGCAGGCGATTATCGATCAGTTCATCCAAACAGCTCTGCCGGTAGGTTCGAAGAAGCTGCTGGAGTCGGGGGGTTTTCCCGTATCTTCTGCCACGATACGATCGGAGATGTTATTTCTGGAAAATGAAGGTTTTCTGGAGCAGCCGCATATTTCCGCCGGGCGCATACCTACCGTGAAAGGCTACCGGATGTACGTGCAAGACTTCATGCAGCCGAGCAGGCACGAGAGCGCTGTCCGTGCCAAATTCCAAACGCTCAAGCAGCAGTATTTCCAGAACAAAGACCGCGAGCGCGTGTACGAGGCGGTCGCATTGCTTGCGCACATGATCCACAACGTCAGTTTTGCCACAGTCCCGTACCGCGACCGAGTGTATTATTTGGGACTCGCAAATGCTATGCGCCAGCCTGAGTTTCAGTCCGATGCGCTGTTTGTCAGTGGCGTTGTCGAGGTGCTGGAAGAGAGTCTGGCCGAATTGTTGGAGCACGTCATCGTGGATGACAAAGTTCGGTACTACATCGGCGAGAAAGATCTTTCGCCTCACATCCAAAGCTGCAGCCTGATGGTCACGGGCTACAAAGTGCGCGACGAACTCGGCGTTGTAGGCATCTTGGGCCCGGTGCGTATGGATTACGCATACAACACCGTGGCGTTGGAAATGGTCGCGGATATGCTGAAAGATGCATGAGTATTATTTGAACTTGCTATCCGTGGAGTCCAATTGGTCTAGATGTTCCTTGCACATTCGCTTGTTCTTTTCGTACAATACCTCCATTCCTTTCCAACCACCTATGAAGAAATTCGTTTTCTTAAACAAGTTTACCGTTGGATCCTTTCTCGCTGGAGTGCTGTTCACGGTCATGGCTACCAACGTGGGCGCCGCACTCAAAGGCTCTGCGATTTTTCGTGACGTGTCGTCCGGTCACTACGCCGACCAGGCCATTGGTGATGCGTATGCCAATGGCATTCTCACGGGTTACGACAGCACGCACTTCGGTCCTGATGACCCTGTCACTCGCGGTCAGCTGGCGCTTGTACTCAGTCGCTTACAGTTGATTCACGCTACTGCCACACCAACGACGCGTTCGAGTGCCAGTAGAAGCAGTGCCAGCAGAGCGGAGGCGAGTTCTTCGTCGAGCAGCATACCGTACACCGCAGCCGGACAACTGCGCTTTGACTCGGCCGCATACACGCAAGACGAGAACGCTTCGATAAAGTCAGTCACGGTCGGCATCGTGCGCACCGGAGGCAACCAGGGGACAGTGAGTGTCAATTATGCATTCACCGGCGGTACAGCGGTCATAGGAAAAGATTACATCCCGCTCAGCGGTACGCTGACATTCGAGAATAAAGAAACCAGCAAGAAGATCACGTTGGAGATCAAGGATGACTCTGTATCCGATGGCAACAGAACGGTAGAGATGAGACTGAGCAACCCCACCAATGGCGCGGTGCTCGGCAACCCAAGTCTCTCGATACTCACCATCGTCGACAACGAGGCGCAAGGATCAGGCAGTTCTTCGTCTGCATCCACAACATCGACATCGGTCATGTTCAGCGCACTCGCGTACAGCGCCATGGAGAATGCAGGCACCATCACCATCGCTGTACAGCGCACCGGCGTGACGACAGGGGTGACAGACGTCGATTTTGCAACGAGTAACGGCAGTGCGCAGTCGGGTGCTGATTACGCCGCGACCAGTGGCAAGCTCACGTTCGCTGCGGGCGAGACATCGAAGACGTTCACAGTTTCTCTGGTTGATAATGCCGCTATCGAAGGCAATCGGACCGTGAACTTAGGTCTGACCAATCCGACCAACGGTGCATCGGTCGGTGCGCCGGCTCCGGCGATCTTGACGATCATCGACAACGAGTCAGCCAGCTCTGCCAGTGGATCGCTCAAATTCAGCACAGCCAGCTATTCCGTCCTCGAAAGCCAGGGTAACGCGTCCATTACTGTCATGCACGTCGGTGGTGTCGGGCCAGTTACTGTGAACTATAGCGCGGCGGGAGGCACAGCGTTGGCAGGCAGCGACTACACGTCCGTCACCGGAACGCTGAACTTTGCGCAGGGTGAGACGAGCAAGATCTTCTTGGTGCCGATTACGAAAGATTCTGCTGCCGAAGGAGAGGAAACCGTCAACTTGACCCTGAACACGCCGTCGGGTGGTGTGACGTTTATGGACCCCAGCGCAGCGACGCTGAAGATTAACGACTGAACATTTCACGCTCGCCATTCGCTTTTCGCGGTCGATAACGCCTGCCTGCCGGCAGGCAGGCCCAGTATGCCACTTCGACCGCTACAAGCGAATGGCTCGCTTGTGGACAAAATTCGCGATCTTCCGCTACGGAAGAAGGGGCTCTATGAAAACATCACGGTCATATATGCGATCGCTACAACAATCCTATAGACCCCAAACGGTATAAATGTGTGATGCCTGATAAAGCCGAGCAGCCAGCGGATGGCGACGAGGGCGACGACGAATGCCGTGCAGAAGCCGATCAGCAACGCTCCTGTTTCGGTCGGCGAGAACGTGGGGGCGGTTTTGAGCAAGTCCAGTGCTGCCGCGGCAGCCATGGTCGGTATCGCCAGCAAGAACGAAAAGTCGACGATCGTTTTTCGCTTCATTCCTAGCAGCATGCCACCGACGATTGTCGCACCGGAGCGTGATACCCCAGGAATAATCGCGATCGCCTGAACGAGGCCGATGTATGCAGCTTGTCGCAGCGTCAGCGTGCCGATGTCGTCGATCGTGCCACGTTCGCCATGTCCATATTCGAAGAGTATGAGGATGATGCCCCCGACGATCAACGCCGCAACAACCACCATGTCATTGCCCAGCAGCCAGGTTTTGACAAGGCCGTGCAGCGCGAGTCCGATGATTGCCGTCGGCACGAAAGCGATCAGCACTCTGTGCAGCGTTTTGCGTTGCGTCAGGAGCTGTCGCGCATCCAAGACTGCTGCCGCCATTATAGCGCCACGCTGTATCGCGATCTCTAAACTCTTCAGAAATTC
>CAYWEU010000027.1:0-6170 GCA_964457395.1 uncultured Candidatus Peribacteria bacterium | reverse complement strand
TTTTGAACGTCAAAATAAAGGACGGAAACATAGTCCCAGACTACAAAAATGGCATTGAGCTTGTTGCCCAAAGAGCGAAAACAGGTGATTGGCTGGGGAGGAGGGATTCGAACCCCCGTATGACGGGTTCAGAGCCCGTTGCCTTACCGCTTGGCGACTCCCCAACAGTTTTCTTGTCTCGCTGAAAAAGTGTACAGAGACTCACATGTGTTTCCTAGTGATTTGCAACAGGTTCGAATCCTATGAGCTATGCCTCGGGACAACTGTGTAATGCTGGACTTATTGAGATAAGGAAACAGATGGGCAAGCACGTCATGCAGTGGCCCGCGTACTGCTGGGCCGCGAGGAAGTCGCGCGATCGATTCGAGACATTGTTGATACGCAATCCTTTCCTCGACAGAAAAAGCTCATTGTCGACGCTGCCTGCGGCACCGGACTTGTCACGCATGCACTTGCCCAGAGTGGTGAGCGCGTCCTTGGCATCGACATCTGCGAGGAAGCGATCGCATTTGCAAGGCGATCGAAAGATCCATCCCTTGAATTTCAACACAGCGATTTGCATGATTTCTCTCTCTGTTGAGCCGAAAAGCATCGATGTCTACAGCATGTCCTTCGCGCACCGGTACATACAGGACAAGCAGCGTTATTATGCCGATCTCGCACGAGTCTTGGCCCCCGATGGCATGGCTGTTATTACCAGTGTCGGAAGCACAAAGAGAATCGCCGCTGTACAAGAATGCTGCGACGATGTCGGGCTGCTGCTAGAGGTGATCCAACCCAGGTTCTGTTCACTCTTCAATCGCATGCACGGAACGTCACATATGATCGTGCGACCGAAACCAATGTCGTAATCGGCAATAATTCATCAGCATCAAAAAAAGAAGCCGCACCCCTGCGGCTTCTTTCCCCTTTCCTCACACCTTATCCTTACTGAGTAATCGTTGTTGGGGCCGACGTCGGTGTCGGCATTTCCATGCCGTGGTTAACCATGGCACTACTATACGAACGTCGTCTTAAGGGAAGATTAAGACCGATCGTCGCTTACTGCTGCACCGAAAACCGAACAGTGAATACTGTACCGGACCCAGGGATACTCTTGACCGAGATCGTCCACCGATGAAGGTCAACGATGCGCTTGACGAGCGACAGCCCAAGCCCAAAGCCGTCGTTGGTACGCGACGACTCGGCTTGGTAGAACCGATCGAACACGTGCGGCAACGCGTCTTTGGGAATGCCAACCCCTGTGTCCTCTACCGTCATGCGTTTGGGCGTGAGTGTCACGCGGACCGTGCCGCCCTCGGGTTTGCTGAACTTGATAGCGTTCGAGAGCAGGTTGGCCAACACTTGTTTCAGCAGCGCTGCGTCCCCTGCCACAGTGACGCCGGGCTCTATGGTGCTCTGAATTTCTGTATGCCGCTGCGCCGCAAGATGGCGATGCTTCTGAACCACACTCTCTACCAGCGCGGAGAAGTCCACAGACTGCGTCTGCAAGAGAAACGCATCCAGCCGAGCAAGCTCCAGCAGCCGCTCGACGAGCACCGACACCTCGTGCACGTCCTCTTTTGCTGACAGGAGTCCTTCTTCGTACTTCTTGGTTCGCAGTGCCAGGTCGATAGAAGAGTTGAGTGTTGTCAGCGGCGTGCGCAACTCGTGGCTCGCATCTTGCGTGAACTGTTCCAGCTGCCGCACCATCCGCTCTGCAGGACGCAAACTCCTGCGTGCGAAGAAGAGGCCGACGCCGAACGTGAGTGCCGAGATGACGCCGCTGACGAGCAGATACAGCAACGCGCGCAGTGGCAGTTCTCCCAGTTGCAGGCGGTTCATCTCGGACACTTGCATATACCCGATCAGTTTGCCTCCTTTCTCTATGCTCGATGTCAGAATATCGTGCCGTTCTCCATCGATGATGATGTGCGAGATGCCGTTGGTCCCCGAAAACGGAATATCTTCGAAGAACCCGCCCGTGTACACGCTGTTGCCAATCACGTTGACGATGCGCACGCGGTCGCGCAATGGCGGCGGCAACGCGACCGAGATGCTGCCGTCTCGCCCGATGCTGGTGCGTTCGATGACCTGACGCGCGGTTTGCTCGAGGCGAGACCCAGACTGCCGCTGTTCGTTGCCAAAATCCGCCGCGAGGAAAAAGAAACCGTTGATGAGAAACAGCAGGAATACGAAAGCCATAAACTGCAGCGCGATGCGATAGCTGATGCGTTTGAACATGGGTGCGCGGAGGTCAATCGGAAACGATGAGGTATCCCTTGCCGGGAACGGTCTTGATGGCGTCTTTGCCGAGTTTACGCCGCAAGTACGCGATGTGCACGTCGACAGTCTGCGAGAACATCAGCTCGTCCCTGCCACCCCACACGTGCTCGATGATACCCGGCCGGTCCTGCACCATGCCTTTCTTGCTGAGCAAAAACTGAAGCAGCGCGTACTCTTTAGGAGACAGGTTGATCTTCTTGCCTTTCTTGGTGACTTCTTGCGTGTTGGTATCGAGTTGAATCGAACCGGCTGCAAGGACTGGTTGCCGGTCGCCGCTCCTGCGTCGTAGCAGTGCCCGGACTCTGGCAAGCAATTCATCGAGGTCGAAGGGCTTAGTGAGGTAATCGTCCGCACCGATGTTGAGTCCGTGGACGATTTCTTGCTGCTTGGTACGCGCGGTCAGCATGAGAATCGGCATGTTCTTTTTGTGCTCGCGCAGCAACGAACAAATGAGGTAACCGTCCATGCCCGGCAAGTTTACGTCGAGGATGAGCAGGTCGACAGCTTGGGTCATCGCCTTCTCGAAGCCTTCTTTCCCGTCGTGCGCGAGCGTCACGACGTAGTGCTCCAATTCGAGGAATTGTTTCATGTTCTGCGCCAGTTTCTGCTGGTCTTCGATGATAAGGATGTGCATACGGGACGCGGAGAATTATAGAGAGGATAGAGTATTTGGATTAAGGAGAGGTTAAGAAATAGTGATTTACCATTTGGCGCGCACGTGCCGCTCGTGATACACTTTTCCCCTTTCTGGATTTCTTTTCTGCACGCATGCGCACCATTCTTGCCACCCGTCGACTGCGTCTACTGCTCTCCTGCACAATGCTGGTTGCCAGCTTGCTGCCGTCGTCCACCGTGCTAGCCGATGTGTACTTGTTCAACCAAGGTGCACTGCAGCAGTACCCTGGCGGCATCAATGGCTCATTGCCGTATGATCTGGCGACACGTGCCGAAACAGTCAGGCTCATCGTCGATGCCACGCAAGGAACGCGGAATACCGTTGCGTACAACCAACAGCAGTACTTCGCTGACGTGTTTCCCGGCTCGTGGCAAGCGCAGTACTTCGACGAGGCCGCCAGGCGCGGTTGGGTCCGCGGCGACTACGATTGTCTCGGCCGCTTCAGCCCGTGCTTCGCGCGACCGGACTTTCCGCTGACGCGCGCAGAGGCCGCGGCGTTCATCGTCCGTGCGTTCTCTTTCCAACGCACAGGCACTGCACAGCGTTTTAGCGACAATCGCGGAGGACAGTGGTACGAGCCGTTCATCCAAATCGCCGCCGATCACTGTATTCTGCAGGGAGATCTGGGCACATCACAAGCGCGGCCCGAGGCGTTGGTGACTCGCACCGAACTGCAAATTATGATCACCAGAGCGACAGGCGCAACGAGCTACGGCGTCAATTGCAACCGCAACGTCGGCAGCCAGTATTCGCCGTACTACAACGCCGCACCGTACGGCGCGCAGTATGTGAATCAGTATGATACCTACTCGCCGTACACCACCTACATCACTCCATATCCGCAGTACCAGCAGTACCCATACTACAACTACAATCAGACTACGCGCTCCGAGGCGAGCATCGATGCCGTTGTTCCCGTTTCGTTGACGCGCATTCGTGTCGACTTCAACATCGATTTGGATATCAACCTGGTGCAAAACGTCAACCGTTACCAGCTCTCCGGCGGCCCGAATACGCTCACCGTGTACAGCGCGTCACTCGTCGGACCCCGCAGCGTCGAGCTGCGTCTGAGCCGCGAGATGGAGCCACGTGTTTCGTACACGCTCTACGTGAACAACATGAACGGCCTCAACGGCCGCGTGTTCTCGGACTCGATGGATTTCCGCGGCTACGGGTCAACGCGTGATACGTACACCGGCAGCTTGTCCGTGTACGCCTCGTCGTCGAACTCCGAGCTCATCGTCAACCAGGGCTCGCGCGGCAACATCGTGCTGTCGTTGACCATGAGCGCGTCGTGCGACCGATCGAAACGCGTGTACGCCATCACACTCCAAAACTCCGGTGGCATTCAGAATTATATTTCCGCGATGTATTTGACGCAGGGCAACAGCCAACTGACGCCGTATGCCAGCCTCAATGGGTCCAGCGTCACGCTGCGCCTTACCAATGCACTGACCATCCCCGCGTGCCAGTCGATGAGCGTCAACGTTGTCGCAGACCTGCAGTCGTATACCGGCGGATCGAATGTGTCTCTCGGCCGCATGTCGGTGAACAATACGTCAGACATACAGACCGATGCTAACAACGTCAACGGGTCCTTCCCGCTCTATGGACCGTACGTGAGAACGATTTGACGAGATGATGTATACTGCGCGACGCAATCTCGTATGACTGAGGAAAACACTATCATCACCGTGCAAGGTCTGACAAAGAAGTACGGCGACTTTACCGCTGTCGATGGCATTTCATTCGACGTCAAACGCGGTGAGATCTTCGCGTTTTTGGGCCCCAACGGTGCGGGCAAGACGACGACCATCAAGATGCTCACGACGTTACTCCACCCGACAAGCGGCGTGATCAGCGTGAACGGTTTTGACCCGATGCATCAGCAGAGCGACGTTCGCCGGTCGTTTGGCATCGTGTTCCAAGACCCCAGCGTGGACGACGAGCTGACCGCGTGGGAAAACTTGGAACTGCATGGCGTGCTCTACGCCGTCCCCCGCCAGCTGCGCAGGCAGCGCATGGACCAACTGCTGGAGATCTTCGGGCTTGCTGACCGCAAGAATGACTTGCTCAAGCACTACTCCGGTGGCATGAAGCGACGACTGGAAATCGCACGAGGATTGCTGCACCATCCTAAAATATTGTTCTTGGATGAACCGACGCTGGGCCTGGACCCGCAGACGCGCAATCACCTGTGGACTCACGTCGCGCAGCTCAACAAAGACGAAGGCATCACGGTGTTCCTGACGACACACTATATGGAAGAGGCAGAACGCAACGCCATGCGCATCGCCATCATCGATCACGGAAAAATCGTCGCGATGGGCACCTCGCAAGAGTTGAAAGACCGCACCAAGACGCAGTCGCTGGAACAGGCATTTTTATCGCTCACGGGCAACGTCATCCGTGATGAAGAAGGAGACAAAACAGGAGGCATGCGCCTCATGGCGCGCATGCATAGCCGTCCTCGCGGCTAACAAATTTTTATGCATACCATCTACATCCTTTGGCTCAGACAAATCAAGCGCTACATGCGCTCGCGCTCGCGAATCGTAGGATCGCTGGGACAGCCGTTGCTGTTTTTACTCGCACTCGGTTTCGGCTTCGGGCCTATTTATGAGCGGGCAGGCGGCGGAGACTACATCCAGTTTTTGGCCCCTGGCGTCATCGCGATGGGCATACTCTTCACGGGTATTTTCTCGGGCATAGAGATGATCTGGGACCGACAGTTTGGCTTCATTAAAGAAACGCTCGTTGCGCCGGTGCCGCGGGTGCACATCATGCTCGGCAGAACGCTTGGTGGTGCCACTGTTGCGGTAGTGCAAGGTATCATCGTCTTCGCGCTGGCGATGATCGCTGGCTTTCGGCCAGACAGTATTGCGATGTTGCCGCTGGCATTCTTCTTTATGTTTCTCATCGCGCTGTTATTCACCATTTTGGGCACGGCCATCGCGTGCGTGTTGCAGGACTTTCAAGGGTTTCAGCTGATCATGAACTTCTTGGTCATGCCGCTGTTCTTCTTGTCCGGCGCGCTGTTTCCGCTCACTGACCTACCGGGGCCCATTCGTTTTGCGACACAAATTGATCCTCTCTCGTATGGAGTCGATGCACTGCGACAGCTGCTCACCGGCTTCGCGCATTTTGGTTTGTTGCTGGACACAGGAGTTCTTGTCACCTGCATTGTTGTCTTGTTGCTGATTGGGAGCAAGTTGTTCGAGAGGATGGA
>CAYWEU010000026.1:0-7705 GCA_964457395.1 uncultured Candidatus Peribacteria bacterium | reverse complement strand
AACGCGAGACTTGGCCACGGTGCGGTACCGCATAGACACCTGGCACCCACAGGCGATGCTCTATGTTGTCGATGTCGCTCAACAAATGTACTTCAAGCAACTGTTCCACACGGCTGGACAACTACAGTGGGAGGTGCCGCACCTGGAGCATGTGCTCTTTGGTCGTATGAGTTTTAAAGATCGCACGATGAGCACGCGTACAGGCAACATTCTCAAGCTGGAAGACGTCCTCGACGAAGCGGTATCGCGTGCGGACGCACTCATCGCGCAGAAAGAGTCTGAAGTCGCAGGCAAAGAACGCGACGAACTAAAGGAGATGATGGGCATCGGTGCCGTCGTGTACGGCGTGCTGAGCCAGAATCGTAAGATGGACATGGTGTTCGACTGGGACAAGATGCTGTCGTTCGAGGGCAACAGTGCTCCATACCTGCAGTACACGCATGCACGAGCGAAGTCCGTGCTGCGCAAAGCGAATGCCGTCTCGCTGGAAGTGCCGGCGGTTGCGCAGGAACTGTCTAACAAAGAGCGTCAGCTTATCCGCATGCTTCTGCTCTTTCGAGACGTCATCACTACCGCGTGCGAGGAAAAGCTGCCCCACAAACTTTGCCAATATCTCTACGAGCTGTGCCAGGCGTACAACAGCTTCTACAACTCCGAAAGTATTCTCAGCGCGCCCGAGCCGCAACGACAGACCAGGCTCGCACTCACTTCTGCAACCGCATCGGTGCTCAAAACCGGCGCGTCACTCCTTACTATCCGTGTTCCCGAGCGCATGTAAGCGCCCGATTTTCCCTTTTCTCCCATGCCCCGCCACATCATCGTTTTCCTGCTCATCGCATCGTTCGGCATCCTCTTCGTTGGCTGCAGCAAGCCCGCGCCCACAAGTGATTTCGAAGAGTTCACCTTTACGGATACCGATCTGCAAAAAGTGCAGGAGATCGTAACCGGCTCGTCCGAGAGCGGGACCACGACGTTGTCTGTTGCGTCTGCGTCGTCCGTGTCAGCGACTACGCTCATCGAGTCCTCTGCAGCAAGCGTGAGTGGAGCATCGTCCACATTCACCGATGTCACCGTTGCCCCGAACACCGAGAAACAGCAGCAATACGACAATTTGCGTGTCAGTATGGCTGATCAATCCGGCAATGTGTATCGGGTCAACAACCCGTTTCTCAACGTTCGTTCCAGCATGAACGTGAGCTCCGGACAGGTTGCAGCGCTCAACCAAGGTGAGGCATTGGTTGTGTTGGAGATCCCCAATGCACAGTGGGCAAAAGTTCGGTTGATGGATGGCAAAGAAGGATATGTGGCCATGCGCTATATCGCCAAGCTGACGACCGAGCAGCGTTTGCCTGAGGAGAAGAAGCAGTTCGAGGGCAAGTACTTCGTGGATTTTGCGTTCGTCAACTTGCGGAAAGACGCTTCTGCGCAGTCAGAGAAGATATCCGAAATCCCCGGTCAGACCATTCTCAAACCGCTGTCGATCAATGGTCCTTGGGCACGTGTGGCATTTGGAGGGAGAGAGGGCTACGTTGCCACGGAGTACCTGAAGCAGTTCCAGCCGGTGTTCTTGGTGCGCCAAGAAGATTACGCGCTGCCGATCGTGCAGTTCCATGTCAGCGACCAGGCAAGTGCTGGCGCTTTGGCCAAGGACATCGAAGCGCTGAAAGCCGCAGGCAAGAAAATTGTGACCCTCAAGACACTGTACGACTTGGTTCTCGCGCAAGAAACGCGAGATGCACGACCGAGCCCCAACACTGTGGTGCTCGTGGTTACGGGCGTGAATGTGGATACTGTCAACGCTGTCGGGAATGCTCTGGAGCAGGGGGCAGTCAACGCAACGCTGTTTCTGACCACGAAGAACGTGGGACTGTCGGGTATCACAGAGCGCGTGATCTTGAACTTGATGGCCAACGGCAATGAGCTGATGCCCGAAGGACACACAGGAGATGACTTGCGTTCGCTCACTGATTCGCAAGTTGCTCTGGAACTAGGCCAAAGTAAGCAGTTGATCGAAGAAGTCACCAAGCGCGAGGCGTATGCGACTGCGTACCCGACAGGGGGAGTGAACGATAGAGTGATGAAAATCGCTGCCGAAGCCGGCTATCTCTTTGGCCTGACACAGGTACCGGAGAAGAAATTCACCCGCGGCAAATTCTTGCGACTGCCGACGGTGTATGTGACCGGCGCAACGAGCGCGGATGAAGTGGTGAGAATGGTAAAATAAGGAGGAAATCGACGAATATTGAGAAGAAATCGAGGAAATCGAAGAGGCTCCTCGATATCCCTGCCTGCCGGCAGGCAGGTTCAATTTCCTCACTTCGTCTGATACTTCTTCATCAGCTCATCCAACATTCCTTGGCTGCTCTGCTGCGTGTATTTTGCTGCCGATGACGCGGCCGTGTTGGCAATCTTCTTGAGAAGATCCTCTGAATTATTGGCGAAGTACCACAAACTCCACAGGAAGACGGCCAGCGGGATGAGCGAGAGCATCGAACGCACAAAACTACCGACCATGCGCACACGGTCGCGACGGTTCATGCGGTCTAAGTATGCGAGAATGCTATCAAGTTTGGCTTCCAGAGCTGCATTGTTACTCTCTGATGCGCGAGGTACTTCGGTTGCAGGCATGAGTACGAGGGGGAAAATGCCGATCAGAAGCCGCGTCGCCACTTGCGCACGATTTCGATGGCTCGTGTCATATGGTAGCGAGAGGAGACGGGGATATCCATGCAATGCGCGAGAGACAGCATGGCACCGCCGAAGCCGGTTTTGAAGAGGGTAACACCGGAGAAAGGATGATGTTGGGCAGAATTTGAAATTTCGCTGCTCTGCAGCGGCGCTATCCCCCAAAAATTATAGATCTTGTCTCCGCGCTTCAGTGCGTCTTTTATGGCTGTCCACTGCAGTAGGTAGCTGCTCGGGATCTTCTTGAACGCGTCGGCACTGGCGCCGTGGTGGTAGCTGGTCTCGTCGCCGCAGTGCATGTGGATGGACGTTGCGATGACGTGGTCTTGATAGTGCGCCACGTACAGCCTGCACTGTTCTTTCTCGGAAAAACGCCGGACTTGTGCCCGGAAGAATGCATTCGAGTACGGCGTGAATCCATGACGCTTGCGGGTTTCGTCATGCAGGCGCAGGAAGTGCTCTATGTCGTGGTTGGGGTTGCCGGACGCTTCGATGGTCACGCCTTCTTTCTCTGCCCTTCGTATGAGGTTGCGTGTGGTTTTGCGCATGGAAATAAGTAGGTCCTCTTCTGATATACGCATTGTTTTCTCGCACTGGGTGCGCCAAGGGTCGGGGGTAATGAGGGGCAGGTACCACACATGTTCGGCGAGGAGATGCAGAGGAGATCGCAAGACTTTTGCTCCTGCCTTGCGCAAGCCATCGGTAAGTGATTGACCATCCGATGATGTCAAAAACGGACTGATGCGAATGAACGAGCAGGTGTGTTTTTTGGCGATTTCTCTCAATTGCTCATAGAGCATTGGCAGTAATTGTGCGAAATCCTCCGATCGCAGTGTGCGGTCGAACAGGGGTCCGTACGGGATGCTGATATGCCTGCCGCGACGAGCTGCGACAATGTGGCCGAAGCAGATACCTACCATCTTCTCATCGTTCTTTATCTCTAGTCGCACGGGCTGTTGCCCGACATCGGCGTACACCTCGCCCATTGTCCAACTTTGCAGAAACGGCGCAAACGGTTGCGATTGGATGAAAGCATCCCACGTGGCTGGGTTTGTCGCTTCGGTTATGGTCATTGTTCGTATTGTAGCACTCATTCTATCAGGCAAATTGATTGATATATTCACCAAACACTGCGAGGGTCAGATCGTTGTAGTTTCTGTAGATTTGATGACCCATCCGTGCCTCCGGCACGGTCTGCGACACGGTGTCGCAGCTACGGTCTATCTATTTTCCAATTCAATGTTCAGTTTCTCTACCAAAAACTTCGCCTGGTTCAAGGTCATCAGCGGATGCGTTGGCAGGCTCAAAATCTGCTCACAAACTGCTTCGGCCTGCGGATCTTGGCCCCATTGGTAGCTTGCGGCATCCAAATCAACGCCTCGCGGACAGACCACGCAGCCGGTCCAGCCGTCCTCCAAAAGTATGTTGTGCCTTTTGAGTTGTTTGCGGATTGTCTGGGCACTTACGACCCTTCGACTTCGCTCAGGGTCATTGCTCGCTTTGCTCGCAATGAACATAGGGAATTTCTGAAGTGCTAGATGTGCTGTGACCCCCTTCAGCGTCGGCAATCCGTGTTTTTTGCATTCTTCCAAATAGAACTGTGTGAGCGTGCGACGGTGATCATTGATCTCGTGTAACCGAGTGAATTGCTCGAGCGCAAGCGCGGCGCAGACATTTGGCATGCGGTGGAGCAGAGGACTCGCGAGGCCGCGTTTCTCGCTTGGAGTATTGATCGGTATCAGCAGTGTCAGTTTTCCAGCCAACCAGAGCAAAGCTTTACCGATGCCGATTCCATACAGCGGTCTGCAGAAGCCATAGATCTGCGGATATTCGAGCAGTCGTGCAATGGTCCACCACGATAGGTCGATCGCCTGCGCCTCCTCAGCACCAAGTATTTGAGAGACATCCGCATGTCGGGAAAGCATCGCACCACCGGCGACGCCCGAAATCGCCTTGTCTCGCCCGAAACTGAACATAACATAATCGCCGCGTGTTGCTATGGCATGTGGTGTATGGGCATCGGGAATGCTATGCGCGCAATCCTCGATCAAGATCAGTTTCCGTTCGTCGCAGAGGCTCCGCAATGCTTCCAGGTCGGCCGGAATGCCGAACGTGTGTTGGCAGATGATCGCCCGCGTGCGTGGTGTGATGGCCTGCCGCACCGACTCCAGGTCAAGATTCAGCGTTTCGCGCTCGATGTCGGCATAGATGGGTACGCCACCGGCAGCATGAATGGCATTGGGAAGCACGATGCACGTATAACTCTGGATGATGACTTCTTCGCCGGCCCTCAAACCGATTGCGCGCAGCAGTGCGAGGAGAGATTCTCTCCCCGATGCGAACAAGAACGCATCAGCGTTGAATGCTGTCGACAGGACTTCCTTGAATTTCTCAGTGCTCTTTCCGCGTTTGTACCGCCACGGCGCATACGAGACCGCAAGCGCCTTCCTGCGCTGTCTGCTGTCACCAAGCGGTGCAAATGTGTGATGGATAGGCAACAAGGGAGGAGGAGGGGAAGGAGAGGAAGGAGAGGAAAGAGAGGAAGGAGAGGAAAGAGTGGAAGGAGAGGAAGGAGACAGTTACGGAAGCAAGCGTTCGATAGATGATTGTGGCATGCGGCCGACGCATACGAGAAGGCTGCCGGAACCCATACGTTTTGAACTACCGGAAAGCACCATCGCGTTTTCGCCGAACCCTGCTTGCTGAAAGTACGGTAAGAAACGTTTGTTCACGACGTACACATTCTCGAAGACGTTGCGAGCTTTCGACGCGAGTCCATGATGAATGTCCGCTTCGCGCTCGCCGAGTTCGATGATGCCGCTGATCAGCAATGTTTTGTGCGTTTGCGGTTGCTGCGCCGCCCAGGCGATAGCTGCTTCCACGCTTTGCGGGCTGGAGTTGTACGTGTCATCGAGGATCGTCACGCCATGCTCGGTGCGAATCGAGAACGTGCGTTGCTTTGGAGCTGCGTTGCGCAGCCGCGAAGCGATGTCCTTCATCTGCATGCCAATGTGTCTGGCACAGGCGATGACGAGTAAAATATTCGTGACGTTATGCGTGCCGCTCAGCGGGACGTCGAACAGCGTGCCATCGACGACGAAGCGAATGCCGCGGCCGGTTTCCTCTATATCGTACGCTTGCACCTCGCCGTTTCCGCCGGTGCCGATGCGGGTCAGGGGACACGGTGCCATAGTCTGCAATTGTTCGCACATCTCGCTATCCGCATTGAGAAATGCGTGACCATTGGAGGGCAAGGCCGCAAATAACTCGCCTTTGGCCCTGCAGATTGCTTCTTTGCTCCCAAACAAGCCCACGTGCTGCTCCCCGATGGCGGTAATGATGCCGATTGTCGGCTGTGCAATGGAACACAGCACGGCGATTTCTCGCAAGCGATACGCTCCCATCTCGACGATGAGTGTCGCAGTGGAGTTCGACGGCTGCTTGGCGAGTGTCTGTGTCAGCCAGGCTGATACACCCATCTCGGTATTCACGTGTTCGGGTGTTGCCAGCATCGTCTTGCCTGCCAAGACATGCGCGAGCAATTCTTTGGTCGTCGTTTTGCCGACACTGCCGGTGATGCCGATGACTGTAAGGTTTTGGTGCGCTGCTCTGACCGCGCGTGCGCGGTTCATCACCTTCGCTTTCAGGTACCGGTCCAACGGGAACGTAACGAGCCATGCGAGGGCGACGATCGGCCACTGCATATATGGCAGTAAAAGTATGAACCATGCATATGGCCGTGTGATGATCATATTTCTGAGGTTCGCATCGTAGTCCGTTGTGGCGTATGCCATGCAGGCAGCGATGCCGATGACAGCCAACAGCACGCTGGCACCGAAGACGACGTACGCCTTGTGGGTCCACACGGGCAATGGTTGTTTTCTCAATAGTAATTGGGCCGCTGTCATGGCCGCGAGCAAACTCAATAGCACCATCGGCCACACGTCGAGGATAGATACGACTAGGGCTTGCAATGTCAGTCCCAAGGTAATCCACAGCGCGCCGATGATGAGTCGGTGTGTGCTGAATAGCGACGTCAGGGTGCCTTCTCGTCGAACGTGCTCGAGCAAGCGGTCCCAGCGCCACTCCTTCAATTGCCATAGGTGCACGATGGTGAGTAGCGGCGAAATTGTAGCTATCAAGGCCAGTACCGATGCGGTTATGGGGTAGTTCATGCGCCTATTCTAGCGCGAATCACGCTGGCAATCTCCTGCGCTTTGTCGCGGTGCACGCTATGTCGTATTCCCGGGTACGAGTGCAGTATCGAACCTGCAATCAAGCGGTGCATCAGCTGGCCATCGCTGTAGGGTGTCATGCCGTCGTCAGTGCCCCAGAAGATGTCCGTCGGTTTGCGAATCGTGCTGAGCAGCGGCTTCAAGTCTTCGCGAGTCACACGTATCAGAGTCTGTTGCATGATGGGACTGGCTTTCTCGTAGTCGTGGACACGGACGAGTTTGTATAGCAGCGTCTTACCGATCGGTTGCAGTGTGCGTATTCCTGGTATCGAGAGAAAGAACTTGCCGGTTTTGGCGAGCGTTAAGCCCAGCAGTCGCTTGAAGTGTCTGGTATGCCGTATACCTGCGGCGGCGCAGAGGTACAGGTGTTCTACGGGCAAGGTGCCGCGCGACGCCAGCGAGATGGCGATGCGCCCGCCGTGGGAGTGGCCCAGCAGATGCAGAGGTCCTTTGGCGTTTTTTTTGATGTACGCATCGATCCAGTCGGCATAGTCATCCACACCCCAAGGTTCTGTGGGCTCGGGTTCGTTGCCAAAACCAGGGAGGTCCGGGGTAAGGATGTCGATGTCTACCCCACGTAGCGCTTCACGCAATTGAGTGAAGGCTTCGGACGAGCCGCCCCAGCCATGAAGGCAGACGAGTGTTGGAGTAGTCATTGGACGCAGTGTACCGTAGCGGAGACACCGTGTCTCCGACTGGGCCGTAGGCCCAGAGCATGAAACAGCACAATGCTTCGCCATCACGTCCCTCGCTTGCCGAATGAATTCCGAAGTTGCATTCGTCTG
>CAYWEU010000025.1:0-3940 GCA_964457395.1 uncultured Candidatus Peribacteria bacterium | reverse complement strand
ACGACCGAGTCGTAGCCGACCATGAGTGGGTACATAAATTCGAGCACGCTTATCGGGTTCTCTTCTTGCATCCGTCGCTTGAACATATCGCGCTTGAGCATCTGCTGGACAGTGAAATTGCTCGCCAGCCCTAAAAAGCCTTCGAGTGAAATCTTCTCCAGCCATTCGTGGTTGTAACGCACTTCGAGTTTCTTCATATCGAGAATCAGTTTGGCTTGCTCGATGTACGTCTCGAAGTTCTTTCGGACGTCTTCTTGCGTCAGCGGCCTGCGCATTTCGTCTCTGCCCGACGGGTCGCCGATCATCGCCGTAAAGCTGCCGATCAACAAAATGACATGATGACCGGCATCCTGGAACGCGCGCATTTTCCGCAGCGGCACGCTGTGCCCCAGGTGCAGCTTGGCGCCTGTCGGGTCGATGCCGAAGTAGATGCGCATCGGCTTGCCGTTATTAAGTTTGGCCTGCGCTACCGGCATCGGGACGACTTCTTCCACGGCGCGGGTGAGCAGGTGCGATGTGTTCGCCATATGCACTAGAGTACGGCATACTCTGCGCATGCCGCAATCCAAACAGCAGCGGGTCATACTTGGCGAGTACCGGGTGAGCGACCCGATGCGCCTCGATGTCTTTTTGGCGCAGCAGAAAGAGATCAAGAGCCGGTCGTCCGCCAAGCATATGGCAGAGGACGGACTGGTACAGGTGGACGGAAAGACATGCAAGAAAGTTTCGTTGCAACTGTCGGCGGGAGAGACAGTCACGGTGTTTGGCAACCCCAAGAAGCTGGCGGCTAAGCAGAAAGCATCAGTCTCGGACATTGTGTTACCGGTGTTGTACGAAGACGATGCATGTTTTGTCATCAACAAGCCCGCGGGCATCGCCGTGCATCCGGGAAACGCGATGCAAGACGACGAGCTGACGATTCTGGCATTGCTGGAAACGTTGTTTGCACAGCGCTCACTCCCCTTCTCCGAGGGCGAGGCACTCGTTCATCGGCTCGATAAAGAAACGACGGGGTGCTTGCTGATCGCCAAGACGCCGAAAGCACATTTGCTGCTGCAGAATCAGTTTCGTGATCGCAGTATCGAAAAAACGTATCTGGCACTTGTCGACGGAGTGCCGAAACATGCACGCGCGATCATCGATTCCCCTATCGGGCGCAATGTCTCGCAACGCACGAAGATGTCAGTGATGCAGAGCATGCGCAGTCGCGAGGCGCAGACCGAATATCGGATCCTCGATGCATCGCACGAGGTCGCGCTGCTCGAGTGCGACTTGTTTACGGGACGCACGCACCAGATCCGCGTGCATCTGTCGAGCATCGGGCACAGTATTTTGGGCGATAAGAAATATCCATCGGAGGGCTCAAAGAATCTCGAGAAAAAATTCGGAATTGATTTTTTGTGCTTACACGCATGGAAATTGGCGTTCCAGTCGCCGGAGACGGGCAAACGCATTGACGTGCAGGCACCGATGCCGAAGACTATGAAGATATTGTTCGAAAAGCTGGAAGTTCGAGTACACACCAATGTTCTCAATTAACACCGCGGCCTGAAAGGCCGCTGTTACGGTTTAGGCGTATAGGTGATCGTGTATTCCAGCACATCCAAAATTTCACCATTGCTGTTACGAGAGACGATGCGATACACATTCTTCCCCTGTTTCAGCGTGCCCAGGTCTTTCGAGGCGATGTAGTTCCATGTCGTCTTTCCTGCGACATACAGCGAGAGTGTGTAGCCATTGACCGAGATGCTCGCGGTCTGTGCAGACGTCGTGCCTTCGATGACGGTTTCCGGAGAGTCGATTTCCGCAGCAGTACCCGCAACGGGAGTCGTGACTGCCAGTGTTCCCGGGGTCAGCGGCGGGTTTTGACGTAGCGGAGGGGCTGACGAAGGTGGTACGGCCGCAGTCGCCTTAGGATCGTACACGACGTAAATGTTCACCGGAGGCCCTTTGCGACCGTCTTTATCGACCGCGTAGATGGTGAACGTGTTCTTGCCGTCGAGGAAATTGCCCAGTTGCCTGCTGGCCAAGTAGCTCCAAGTCTTGCTGCCGGCCTTGTAGAGTTGCAGTTTGTAATCGTTCACGATGATGCTTGCGGCATTCGGAGGTGCTTCTCCGCTGATATCGATTTCCTGTTCGGCGGTCGTGTACGTTTGCTCGGCGCTGGTTGGAGACTGCATGCGCACGGTTTCCAGGTAGGGATTCAGTTCTATCTTCACGTTTCTGTCGATTTTGGCGAGTGCAACCCCCTGCTCGTCTTGGGCTTCTATGTGCACAACGGCACTGTCGCCGGCAATGCTGACATCTGCAGAGAACGAGCGATCGGGCTTGATGGACGTGATGCTGTTATTGATGATCAGTGTGTAAATGCGATCGCTCACACGACCACGCACGGGGACGGTTTTGCCCGTTACTCGTGCATTTTGTTCCGGAGACGTGACGACCAAGTCCTCCCTCTTATCCAAGTCTGCAATCGTCGTCGTGGAGCCGCTGCCAGTAGCGATATCCTTTAGCAACGCATAGCTGCGGAGCAAGAACTCATCGCTGAGGTTTTTTGCCGAAATAGGATCGCGGAAACGATATGGGTCCGTGCCACTGGCGATCGACGTGCGTGCTTCTTCGCTGAGATTGAGCTGCTGCCCTTCGCCGATGACGATCAACGCATCGACGCGCTTGGGTTTCAGGAGTTCAACGTTCAATCCCAGACCTTGTGCGCGCAGAACCGTCACGCTTGCCGGCCCGATGAGCGCGTTGGTTTCGCCGGGAAGATCGACGGCGAATCCATCGACATTGATCGTCCGCATGATGGAACCGGAGTAGGCCATCAGGCTCGGGGTCGTCGCCCACAGACGGCCGGACCGCAACTGGACCGAGAACGTGGAAAGGTCTTGTGCGTATTGGTCGCTGCGCTCGAGAGACACTTCTGTATTCGTGTCGAGGCGCAGACGCGTTCCGTCGAAGAGCGTGATAATCGCGTTGCCTCCGCCGCGGGTGGAGATGGCGTCACCGGGATACACTTTTACATTGTTCTCTCCGCGCTGCCACTCCCCTCCTTGCAAAGAAATCTGCACATTCTGCGGATTGTCTTGCTCGGTCGTCAGCATGGCGCCGGTACGATGTCCGTTCGAGTTGATGAACAGCGACAGCACCTTGCCACCCAAGTACCAGACGATGAGCAGCGCGATTGCGCCCATGAGGATACGAGCCACCATGCGGGGTTTTCGCTCCGACGCGGCGCTGGTCATAGACGGCCGACGATGATATCTGTGAGTCAGCATGGTACCGCATAATAGGTCAGGCCAGACTCACCTAGCAACTGATTCCATGCCATGGGTGTTTTTGCTCATGAACTCCTGTCGTCCGATGCCGTCACACGAAGAATTTCTTGCATCGTTGTCACCTTTCGCTTGACCAGTTCCTCCCCGTGTTCGTACATCGGGACGAATCCTTCTTTGCGTGCAGTGGTGCGCAGGTCTGCCGTCGTCGCTTGCTGGAGTATCTGGCTGCGGATGGCGGGACTGGCCACAAGCAGCTCCGGCAGGACGCATTGTCCGGCATAGAAGCTGGGAGTGTCCTCGGCCTGTGCTTCGGCAGTCGTGGCGTGTGCCGGGTTGATCGTGCGGATGAGCCGTTGTGCCAGCACCGCACGAAGTGCAGGAGCGAATGTATACGGACTCACTCCCATCGATAACAGACGCGGAATGGCTTCGATCGCAGAGTTGGTATGCAGTGTTGCCAAAACCAAGTGCCCGGTGAGGGCGGCATCGATGGCGGTTTGCGCGGTTTCTTTGTCGCGGATTTCGCCGACCAAGATGATATTGGGATCATGGCGCAGAACAGAGCGAAGTCCGTTCGCAAACGTGTACCCGTGTTCGACGTCGACTTGGGTTTGGATGATATCTTTCAGTTCGTATTCGATAGGGTCTTCCAGCGTGATGAT
>CAYWEU010000024.1:0-9230 GCA_964457395.1 uncultured Candidatus Peribacteria bacterium | reverse complement strand
GATCGTCGCGTCGAGGAGCAAGTTGTCCAGGTTTGGGTTGGCAGCGAACGCCTGCTCGAAAGTTTTCAGCAGCGTGGATCGTATGATGCACCCGCCCTTCCAGATGCGGCAAACCTCGGCCAGGTTTACGTTCCACCCATGCATGTCGCTCGCTTTCTTGATGAGCGCCAAGCCCTGTGCGTACGAGCAGATCTTGCTGAGGTACAGCGCGTCGCGCACATGCCGAACACTTAGTGTCGGCTGTTTTGTATCCAGTTGTCCAAAGTGAGCAGCAGCCTTGTTCCGCAGTTCTTTATACGATGACATCGATCGTGCATCGACCGCTGCAGTGATTGTCGGGATCACCATGCCCGCGTCCAACGCTGCCTGCACTGTCCACTTGCCGGTGCCTTTCTGCGATGCAGCGTCTTTGATCTTGTCCACAAGTTCAGCTGGAGTGATGTCGTCTTTTTTCAGGAAAATCTTTGCAGTGATCTCGATGAGAAACGACTTGAGTCGTTTGCCTTTGTTCCATGCATCGAATGTCTCCGCCAGTTGCACGTTGCTCAGTCCGCAGAGCGACTTGAGCAAGTGATACGCTTCGGCGATCAGCTGCATGTCTCCGTACTCGATGCCGTTATGAATCATCTTCACGAAGTGCCCCGCGCCTCCGTGGCCCAGGTACGTCAGGCACTTGCCACCAGAACCGTCTTTTGCAGCCATTTTTTTCAGTAGCGGCAACAGTTCTTCATACGCTTGCTTGTTGCCTCCCGGCATCATGCTCGGTCCCCACAGCGCACCTTGCTCGCCGCCGCTGACACCCATGCCGACGAAGCGCATGCCTGCAGCCTCCAGCTCTTTCTCGCGCCTCTCGCTATCCGCGGGCAAGCTGTTGCCCGCATCGATGATTGTATCGCCAGGCGACAGAAGCGGCAGCAGCTCGGCGATCACCGCGTCGACGGGAGCTCCTGCGTTGACCATTATTACGACGAATCGCGGTGCATGCAGTGCGGCTGCAAGTTCAACAAGTGTTTTGCTTGCGACAAATTTTCCTTCAGCCGAATGCGCGGTCATGAATGCGTCAGTTTTTTCTCCGGTGCGATTGTACACAGCGACCGTCGCGCCGTTTCGTGCGGCATTGCGCGCCAAGTTAGTGCCCATGGTACCCAGCCCTATAAATCCTATCTGATTCTGGAACTTCATTGATACAAATGCAGAAGAATACAATCTACTTCCTACCCTTCGAAACTTTTTCCCAGTCTTCTTGAAATTTCTTCAAGCCACTGTCGGTCAGCGCATGGTTGGGCAGTTTCGTGAACACGTCGTACGGAATAGTACAGATGTGCGCGCCGAGAGTCGCTGCGTCCACGATGTGTCGCGGATGTCGAATAGAAGCGACCAAAACTTCAGTCGCAAAATTGTACTGATGCCAGATAGCCATAATTTCCGCGATGAGCGACATGCCATCTTCGCCGATGTCGTCGAGCCGCCCGATGAACGGGCTGATGATCGATGCACCAGCTTTCGCGGCCAGTATCGCTTGTGCTGACGAGAAAATGAGCGTGGTGTTGGTGCGGATGCCCTTCGAACGGAAGTGCGTGAGTGCTTTGAGCCCTTCGGTCGTCATCGGCACCTTTACGACCACGTGCTTGTGCCAGCTGGCGTACTCTTCGCCTTGTTTGCGCATGCCCGCAAAGTCCGTCGCTGTCACCTGTGCGCTGACATTGGGCACATGTTTGCACATCTCCAGCACGGTTTTTTTGAAATCTGCTTGCCCTGAGCTTTGTCGAAGGGTGCCTTCTTTTGCCACCAAGCTCGGGTTCGTCGTAACACCGTCGAGGACTCCCCAGCTTGCGATCTCGGCGACTTGAGCGATGTTGGCTGTGTCCAAGAAGAGCTTCATACGGGAGCAGTATACCGCCAAACACCTTCGGTGTGCATGGGGAAATCTGCTACACTGACGCCGCATGAAACTGAGCAAAAATCTGGTTGCTGTCGGTGCGCTGTCCGTCCTCGTCGGCATGCTCATCGTATCGCGCGTGATAGACGCCGGGGCAGCTGATCGTGAGCGTCTTCTGGATGCGATGAACCAAGACGATGCCCCGGTGAACGTGCAAATAATGAGCAGCGATGACAAGTTGCGGACGTACATCTACACCTATGGATTGGTGCCCACGATGCGCGCGCTGGTCGCAACGTCCCTGCAGATTGGCATCGATTGCCATGAGCGTGCGCATCAGTTCGGCCGCATGTCCTACGGCGAATTTGGCGATGAAGTCCTCAAGCTTAACTTGCCGGAATGTCACTCCGGTTTTTATCATGGTGCCATCGAGGCGTATTTCAAGAAAAACGGCACGGCGAATTTACAAGAAAAATTGCCTACTATCTGCCCGCATGACTTGAATGAGTTTTACAGTCACCAGTGCATGCACGGTCTCGGTCACGGCCTCATGGCCTGGTCCAACTACGATCTGCCCAGCAGCTTGGAATACTGTAATTTGCTTCAAAACAGCTCTGCTCAGTCCTCGTGCCGCACTGGCATTTTTATGGAAAACCTCATCGGCTCACTCACGGATTCGCCGGAAGCCAGGCAAAAAGGCCACTTCACACGATATGTGTCCAGCGACCCGCAGTACCCATGCACCATCGTCAAAGACGAATACAAAGTCGACTGTTATTTCTTGCAGACCGACCGCATGCGCGTACTGTCCAAAACCGGTTGGCAGGGTGTTGCTGACGAATGTGGGAAAGCACCAGAGGGCGTGCGGTACAGTTGCTTCGCCAGCATGGGCCGCACCATCAGCGGCGAACTGCGCAGCCAAAACGAGAAAGTGCTGGAAGCCTGTAGATCCGCTCCGGCTGGACAGATGCGCGAGTACTGCATCGACGGCGCGGCCAAAGACACGTTTTGGGATCGAGACGGACAGAACGTCGGCTTGAGATTTTGCGAGGCGATACCACCCGAAGACGGCAAAGGAGTCTGCTACGCTGCACTGCTGGTGCAGGCTCATGGCGTGCTGAAAGACGCGGAGTACCAGGCATTCTGCGACAAGTTGCCCGAAGCGCACAGGGCGCAGTGCATTGCGCAAACACCCGCTGCGTAGATGTTGAGATCTTCTGCTCATTCCCCATTATTCATGCGCTCATCAATAGTCTTCGTCTCATCGGCGTTAGTGCTCGTCGCCTGCACTCCGGCCAAAAATGCTGGCGCAACCTTTACCGTTGAGATGAACAAACAAGGATTTACCCCGCAAGAGATATCAGTAAAAAAAGACGACAGAGTGTGCTGGAAGAATAGCGATGACGTCGCGCGCTGGCCGGCATCGAATATTCATCCTACGCACGATATTTATCCCGCATTCGACCCTAAGGCCGGTGTGCGTGCCGGAGACACATGGTGCTTTACGTTCGACAAAGAAGGCATTTGGCAGTTCCACGATCACCTGTTGCCAGAATTTGGCGGGAGGGTGGTGGTTGAGTGATGAGTGGGTAGTGAATAGTGGGTAGTCGCAAGCGAAAACGCAAAGAATACTTGCGCAATGTATTCTCTAACCACTACTCACTCACCACTCCTTACTCTCGTGCTATCATCCCCAACCATGAAGGCAGATGTGCAATTGCATCGCAGCGCTTGGTCCGTGTTCTTCACGATATTCACGGTACTGATCGTCACGACGCTCATGCTGCCGGGAGTACTCGGCATGCAGAGCTTCACGCAGTGGGGCGGCATGTACGACGACCACTGGTGCACTGCGGATCTGTATTCTGAGAA
The DNA here is from genome assembly GCA_964457395.1 of uncultured Candidatus Peribacteria bacterium. GTDB lineage: Bacteria > Patescibacteriota > Gracilibacteria > Peribacterales > Peribacteraceae > CAVZXD01. The sequence goes on along the minus strand of CAYWEU010000024.1, from coordinate 5,479 downwards.
CCCGAATGGTGCACCTGCAGACAGGTTGCGTCACGAATATGTGGCAGTGGGGGACGGCGTGGCGCCGCGCGTGTACTCGGTGCCGTCGCATAACCCACAGACGTGCTTGATGTGGCTTAAAATGCTCTGTGGTAAGCCGTCCAAAGAGGGGTGGATCATCCGGTGGGTTCGTCCTGTGTTCCAGAAAAATCCGTACCTCGATCCACAAAATGCGTGCGATGTTCCCACCGACACTTCTCTTGAGTGGTTCCGCCTATGATCAAAAAATACTTGCTCTCGCCGGCGCTGTGGCCCAGGGTCGCGCAGACATTTGTCGGTTTGCTGTTTCTGTCCTCAGCGTACATCAAAACCGCTCGGTCGCTCTTTGGCGTGCACCGACTACCGCTCGGATACATCCTCAAAACCTGGATCGACGGCGCGATGCCAATCGCCGGGTACCGGCAGTTCTTGCAGTTCTTGCTGCCGTACGCAGACGCGCTCGCCGTCATCATGATCCTGTGCCAGGGCATCGCAGGCATCTTACTCATTTACAATTGGCGCGTGCGCTGGGCAGGTGCGCTCTTGCTTTTTTCCAGCGCGAATATTTTCTTGGCGAATTTTCATAACCCGGGACTCAACTGGCTGACCTCGGTCGCCATGTGGATAGGCCTCTTCACCATACTGCGTCCGTCCATGACCGCGCGCAGCTGGCGCATCTTGACGCTGCTCTTCGTCGGCGTGCTCGCGCTGTTTCTCAGAGATCGGTACGGCTACGGCGACCCCTGGTTGTCCTCGGTTGCTGGTCAACGTCAGCACTATTCGGGCTATGTCATGGCGCTCACGCCGCAACTCAAACAGCTGTATCTGTCATTAACCGATTACCAAGTCAGTCGCTGGCTCTGGGCAGGTGCCTGGTGGATACAGCTATGTTGCATTATCGGCCTGCTGACGCGCTACCGGTTGTATTTCGCAGCGGCGTTGCTTGTTCACATCTGGCTGCAAGAAGTGCTCTGGCTGAGTGCGTTCAGCGCGGAGGGCGGACTGCTGACTGTTGGGCTATTCGTGTGGGTGACGTACGAATACTGGTGGCAGTCGCGAGCGTCTACTACAGAGGCTTGAGCCCGATTTCTAGAGTGTCGTTGGGAATATCTTTTCCCTCCTTATCTTTTATAAGCGCTCCATTTTCGCGGATGATACAATTTACCGGTACTTTGATGGTAGCGTTTGGGTTTTGCGCTCGATCATCACGAACTTTTTGAAGCATCCTCGCCATTTCTTGTTGCGAAATAACAACTTCAAATTTGCTTCCTATTTTTATCGCGCACACGAATTCTTTGTTGGCATTTATATACATAGTCGCATTCCTTCCTTTCAGAAGCGGTTGTACCGCAGCACCCGTAATGTCTATTCTTTGGAGAAACCCCACAAAATATTGTGCAATGTCACCTAAGCCGTTTGTTTGTATGTTCTTCAATTGCAACGCATACCGTTGCCCATTGAGTGTTATGAACTCATGGCCTTTCGAGATCGTGAGCTTGTCGTCTTGCGAAAATTGAAGAGGGTTTGTTGCCGAATCGACATCCAAGAGATTGACGTTCTTCATTTTCTCGTCATCAAAAATATCTTTTAGAGCGGCTGGCGGAACATTTTTATCTTCTTTCTGTTTCTGCTTCGGCGGGTTACTCGATGGCGGTGGCGTAACAGTCGACGGAGCAGGAGGTGCAATAGCAGGTGGCGCAAAATGCATGCCCATGACCGCGTTGAATAACTTCGCTTTCTCGGCTAATCCCCATTTGTTCAGCATTTTCCCCATCCAGCTTCCCGGATCATTCGACATTTTCTCCGCCCACTGCGATAACCGATACGCCATGTACTCGAGATACATCCCTATTTTGTTACGACTGTTCGTCGGGTCCATGACGGACCGATATTTCGCAAAGTCGACCACGGGAGTTGGCGCAGAGATCGCTTCGGGCGCTTTTGGAGTTGGTGCTGGAGCGAATTTTTTTCTTGCCTCGTTCATTTGATCGCTGAAGTCGTGATGTTCAGCTGATTTCCCGATGAGCGGGATGATCCTGTCGTGGATGTCGGCACGGATAGATTCCACTGTGAATTTCTCCGGCTGTTGCAAAATTTCTTGATAGAATTTTTTCAGTTGGTTCGCCGCATCATTTTGATCGAGAATCGGCTTTATCGATGTTTTGCCTGCGATCTCTCCCTTGGTTTCCGTTGGACTTCTCATCGCTTGGTGCAATTTATCGCGCGTATTGGCCTGAATGTCAGCTTTGTTGATATTGCCCACAACGTCGCTCACCTGAGTGTTTTCTGTCACCTCTTCGATTGTTTTGATGTAGGTCATATGTATGTGAATATCTGAGTATTATACCACAAAACGTGGCTTTTTGGCTATCACAGCTACCATGAGCGGCTAAAGCTCCACCTGGTCGTGATTGTTATAATCGAGCCAGTTTTGTTTCGTGCTTACTCAGCATGCGCATTGTCGCCTCGAGGTCTTCCTGAAGAGCCTGACGATGTTGTCTAGCCTCTTCGAACCCTTTGCGCATCTCGTCTGTATTCTTATCGATTTTTTGATCCACAGCGGCGATCTGCAGTTCTAAACCGCTCTTCATGGCCTGTATATGCTGGAGGAGCGCGATATTGGTAATGTCGTCTGCCATAGGCAGGCAACTCTAAATCTTTACGTGTCGAATTGCAACGAAATTTGGAGGGGCTTATTGGAATCGAATGGTCGCAGACCACGAGCGAAGTCTCGCCGAAGGCGGACGAGTCGAATGGTGCGCCCGGCAGGAATTGAACCTGCGACCCCCAGCTCCGCAAGCTGATGCTCTATCCAGCTGAGCTACGGGCGCATACATGCTCTTCATCATTCGCTCTACAGAGCCCAGAGAGCTTACAGGACTCTTTGACGTTTTTCCAGTTAAGCGAAAGAGTGAGCGTCATTGACGTTTCCAGAAGAAAGTGGATAATGAGAGTTTCCTATGGATATTTTCCTCATTGTCGGCATCATGGCTATGTGTATTCTGGCCGGAGAGATCGCGCTGTGGGCAAGTTTCCAACATAAAATCACGGGGATTTCTTTGCCGCATGAACACGATGCCTCGCTCCTCGGCTTTTTCACACTCTTGCGACTGCGGCTCGTCGCCATCCTGCATGCCGTGATCACAGTGACTTTTTGCTGCACGCTTCTGTTGTTGCTATGGTGACGCCTCCCGGCTCTCCATCGGCAGTAGAGTTCCAGGGGCAAGACCCACAGGAAGTGTTCAGCTTTTATTTTCGCCAACACTGGATCCGGATGGCCTGGCCATCTACTCGTATGCTCCTGTGGACAGCGGCGCTTTTGCTGTTCGGGTATTTCCTCTTTTTCTTCATCGGCGTCGAAGATGCCTTTCTTCGACACAGCATGCTTGTCGTCTTCGTGATCATAGTTGCCATAACCCAATGGGAGTTCATGATGCGCTTCTACATGCGGTTTCTCTACGTCATCATCGTGACCGATCGCAAAATTCACCGCATCAAGAAAACATTGTTCTCCATCGACGATCACCAGTGTCTGGACTTGGCGACGATCCAAGACCTCCACAAGAAGCAGCACGGACTGGTGCAAAATCTCTTCGGGTACGGGAGCCTTATCCTGGAGGCGCAGGATACCGAACTGCGTATTCATTTCGTCCCGAAGATCAACGCGATTTACAACCGGCTGTTGCAAGCCCGCACAGATGCACTGCGCCAGCACAATGCTCTGGTGGCGGAGTCGAAGGTGGTATCCGGTGGCCAGTAGCAAGGCGAATGGCCTGCCAACCGTAGCCAGGAGGTGTATGTGGAAATGTCAGCCTTCGCTCGCTGACGCGAGGCTATGGCTGACAACCTCCTGCGGAGGTTGGTGGAGCTGTGGGGAAAGATTTGGAACTTTAGCGCCTATTCCAGTAGAGAAAATTTTATGGTATAATATGCTATATGGATAGTCAGGAAAAGCCACGCAATTCAGAGGCTCTGCGTGAAACATCTAGAAAACCTGCCTCCCTCTCTTCGAGATCAAGTCATTGAAATTGTGACTAGAGTCATCGCGAACAGACCGAGACCTGATAAACCAATTGATCGTGTGGAGGCCGATATACAAGCTGCCGTAAAAATTCATTTTATGCAGGAAGAATTGAGAAAATTGTTTTGGTGAGTTCCAGCCTTCATACAACCGCGTCCCATCCTCATCCACTTTCAGTACATTCGGATCATCCAGCGGTTCTTGTTCCTGAATCTCTTTCATGAGGAGGAGCAGTCCAATCACATTCGTAAATCCTAGTTCTTCCATTTTTGTAGTATCAAAGCCAAAAATCAATCATTCACTAGGTACTTTATGGCACTCTCAAGTGAGGCATTAAAATCGGAATCCATTTCAAATAGAGGAAGCCTATACTTCTTTGCCTCTTGTTCGATGTAATCAGAATAGACGGCAATCATGCGTGCAATTCTTGCGAATGTGGCTTCATTTTTTGTCTTTCGAAGAATCCAGTCATTCGGCGTTGTAGATTTATGAAAGTCTTGTAGCATTTTCCCCTCATCTCGTTTCAGAAGAAACGCCGCTCTAACATGCTCGTTACCAAACTTCTTCAGAATCCGATTGGCAATTTCCGGTGTGACTTGGTATCCCTCAACAATAAAATCATCTTCATCCGTTAGGTAGGTTTCTGCCATCATACTTATTGCATCGTACGTTGCTTTAGACTGATCTACATAACCCTGAACGATTGCTTCAGGGGTATGGTGTGTATAGAACTCGTCATTGCTCTTTCCACGTAAGTAACTATGTGAAAAGAGCACAGGATGTTGTTCTTTCGGGGTATATGCCCAGACAATATTTTCCAGTGTGTCAGAGGATATCCAAGGAATAGACAACGTCTTGCTCAGTGTTTTTGCCAGCGTTGTTTTACCACACTTTGGTGGTCCACCGATTAAATAAACGGCCATAACATTCAAAGTATCTGCTAAAAGTTCAAAAGTTCAAAACTTGACTGAATAGTCGAGCTAAAAGGACTTAATTTGGTGAGTGTGCAAAGTTGTGCAAAGTGTGCATAGTTGTTATGGCTGTGCCAATCAATCTTGTGGCCAACCCTCCGCCAAAAAAGCCAATGTTTCGCGCACACTCGCATTGGCTTCCGTATTCTTCAATTCAACACGCTTACCATAGGATTCCACAAGCGGGGTGACAAACTCATCGGCGAACGATGGTGTGAGCAGTTCAATCCCGGAGAAGTCGAGCGTCAGCGTCTCACCGTTCTTTATTGCACGTATGGTCGGCTGCATGGCCATAAATGCCTCCCTTCCGCTTGGACGAGAGTCGAGCTTTGAGCCGAGTTTTCGCATGTCGATGAGCATGGTCAGGAGGAGGTTATGATAGCACAGCATCCAGGAATCGCGTGTTTCGTTTCACTCCACGTTTCGCTCTTTGCAATCGATTGATAGGTCGCGGTGCCGCTGCAAAACC
>CAYWEU010000023.1:0-1974 GCA_964457395.1 uncultured Candidatus Peribacteria bacterium | reverse complement strand
TCTGGGCCTGAGGGCCCATCAGGGCCTCGAACGGCTGGTTTCTCTTTTTTTGTTGCGCAGATTTTAATGAAGGCCTCACTATGTGAGGCGTGCTGCACTTGGCCTTTGGTTGTCGCTTGGTTGGCATGAATGCAGTATAATCCCCCGGTCCTTCATTCAACAGGAATCCGGCATCCCTTTTTCCTCGCCCATGCACCGTTTTCTGCGCATATTCTCGTTTATCACCCTTCCCGTTATCATGCTGGTGCTCGGGTGGCAGCTGGGCGCGCGCTACGAACAGCAGCAATTGTCGGTTGAGCGGCAGCGGCTCGATGAACTCTTTTCTGTAAAAACGGGAAGCGGGCAAGTCGCGGGGCAAGACCCGGAAACGCACGTCGATCTTTCGTTGTTCTGGGGTACGTGGCGCTTGCTTGGCAATTATTATATCGATCCAGGAGCGATGCATGCAGACAAGATGGTCTTTGGCGCCGTGAGTGGTATGGTCGATGCCGTCGGCGACCCGTACACGGCCTTCATGACACCGACTGACTCCAAGGCATTCGTCGATTCGATGCATGGCACGCTGGAGGGTATCGGTGCACAGCTGGAAACAAAAAATGGGCGGATCATTGTCGTTGCTCCCCTCAAGGGTTCTCCGGCAGAGAAGGCGGGTTTGCTTCCCAAGGATATCATCGTCAAGGTCGGCGATACTCAGGTGACAGACGTGCCGCTCGAGCAAGTCGTCATGCTCATTCGCGGCAAGAAAGGGACGAGTGTGAAGTTGACCATCGCGCGCGAAGGAACAACGCAGCCGGTGATACTCAGCGTGGTTCGGGAAAATATCTTCGTCCCCAGCGTCGAGTCCAAAGTGCTAAAGACTGCATCAGGGTCCATCGGGCACATCGCGCTGAACCAGTTCGGCGATGAGTCGATGGGCGAAGTTCGCAAGGCGATCGCTGCGTTTCCCAAGGATGGGCTGAAAGGTGTGTTGCTGGACTTGCGCTTTAACGGCGGAGGGTACCTAGAGGGCGCGGTCGAACTGACATCGATGTTCGTGCGAGATGGGCAAGTGGTGCGAGTCGAACGACGTGATGAGCCGCCGCTCGAGCACAGAGTGGATGGGCAACCGCTTTTGCCAGATGTGCCGCTTGTCGTGTTGATCAACGGGGGTTCCGCCAGCGCCTCCGAGATCGTTGCCGGAGCGTTGCAAGACCTCAAGCGCGCGACGATCATCGGCACACAGAGCTTTGGCAAGGGCACGGTGCAAGAGGTCCTTGACTTGCCCGGCGGGTCCAGCCTGCGCGTGACCGTCGCCAAGTGGCTGACGCCCGGTGGCCATGACCTCAGCAAGAAAGGCGTGACGCCCGACATCGTCATCGACCGCACCGTGGAGCAGTTCCGTGACAACAAAGATCCGCAGCTCGATGCGGCGATAGAGTGGCTGACGGATAAAGAGGATGTGACGAAAGTACGATAAAGCACGAAATTCGAACTTAATAGTCAAACAGTTCCTCTTTCCTAAAAAACCTCTCCACCTCTTTCTTTGCTGTTTCTGCACTGTCGGAGGCATGAGCGACGTTGATCATCACATCTTTTCCAAGTTCTGCTCGGATAGTCCCAGGTGCCGCCTTGCGGCTGTCGGTGACGCCGAGCATGTCGCGGATTGTCTCGATGGCGTTCTTGCCTTCGACGACCATCGCGATGACCGGTGCCGAACTCATAAACTTCTCGATCTCGGGGTAGAACGGCTTGTCGGCGACGTGGGCATAGTGCTCGCGTAGGATAGTCGGCGTAAGCCTGAGCATCTTGCACCCCCGGATGCAAAACCCGGCATCCTCGAAACGCTGCATGACTTTTCCGCAGAATTTTCCGGTGACGGCGTCGGGTTTGAGCAGAATGAGAGTGCGATCCATGGAAGAGGAATAATTGTCATTGGAAGTTACTTTTCGCGTTCATTGTCAATTATCAGCTGTTCATTGTCAATTTGGCGATTCG
>CAYWEU010000022.1:0-6642 GCA_964457395.1 uncultured Candidatus Peribacteria bacterium | reverse complement strand
GAAGTGACAAGCATATGGACTAGTGACTTACGGTGTACTGGGGAGTTTATTACTTCTTACCTCTCAATGCTTATGCATTCCATGTTTCATGTGAATAGTCGGCAGGACGAGGTGACGATTCGGTTTCTCTCCATTGCTGTGTTTGCAGTGATTGCTACTGCAGTTGCTGTGTACGGATACTCGCTCGTACAGATCATTCTGTAAAAGGCCGCTGTTGGCGACAAGCTGCTGAATAGGTACGCTGCCAGTCATGCGCATTGCTTCTCTGTCTCCCGCAGTTACCGAGATCTTGTTCGCCATTGGTGCTGGGGAGCGCATCGTGTGCACGGACCAGTTCAGCGATGAGCCGGACGATGCAAAGAAGCTGCCGCACCTGAGCGATCATCAGAAGATTGATATCGATGCATTGGCTTCGTACACACCCGAGATTATTTTTACGTCGACCTTGGTCCAGACGCGTTTGGCGGAAGAGTTGAAGAAACACCAGAAGTGGGCGGTCATTCATCAAGACCCCAGGTCACTGGGCGATATCTACTCGGACATCCGCGCCATCGGCATAGTGGTAGGCAGAGAGAAAGAAGCCAATGCACTTGTTACCGCAATGCAGAACGGGTTTTCTGCCGTTCATAAGAAAGCCAAGCTGTTACCCAGGAAACCTAAAGTATATATAGAGGAGTGGCACAACCCGCCGATGGTGAGTGGCAATTGGGTACCAGAAATAATCAGCGTTGCTGGAGGGATTCCTTTGCAAGCGCAAAGCGCGAAGCGGATAGCGGGTAGCGATGGAAGGAATCCTCCAAGCCGAGCGGTGACGCTTGAAGAAGTACAAAAGTTTGATCCCGATCTGATCGTCTTAAGTATTTGCGGAGCTGGGAAGTTTTCGGACAAGAAGCTCCTGACTACCCGTGCTTGTTGGTCGGAGTTGCGAGCAGTGCGAGAGCATCATGTCTTCGTGATTGACGATTCGCTTCTCAACCGCCCAGGACCGCGGTTGGTGATGGGCTGCCAGCGGTTGTACGGGTGGATGTTCGAAGTGCTTCATTGACTGGAATTTACATTCACGTGTTGCATAGGCATCATACTTGCATGTTCGACGTCCTCATCATCGGGCTCGGTTGCGCTGGCTATACAGCGGCTGTGTACACCGCGCGGTACAAGCTCTCGACGCTGATAGTGGGTGCCGAAGAGGGTGGCATGGGTAACGCCGCGGCCGAAGTCGGTAACTGGCCGGGGATCATCGACATCCGTGGGCCAGACCTCATGGAGAACTTCAAGAAGCATGCGCTGAGTTTCGGAGACTCTGTGAAGCACAAAGTGTCGTACGTGAAGAACATCGAGAAGATCGCTGCAGGTTTTCGGCTGCATCTCGAAGGCAACGAGACTGTGGAAGGCAAGACGGTCATCTTCGCTACGGGATCGAACAAACGACACTTGGGGATTCCTGGCGAAGAAGAGTTCTCGGGCAAAGGCGTCACGTACTGCGCCACGTGCGACGCATTCTTCTACAAAAACAAGACGGTGGCGGTCATCGGCGGGGGAGACAGTGCGGTCGAGGGTGCGGCCATCGCTGCGCAGGTTGCTGCCAAAGTGTACTTGATCCACAGGCGCAAAGACTTCCGTGCAGAGCCGTACTGGATCGACAGGGTCAGAGCCAAGCCGAACGTCGAGATGGTCTTGGAGAACAGCGTCGTCGAAGTGCTCGGGGACCAGAAAGTCCGGTCAATCCGATTGGACAAGCCGGTAAACGGTTCGGACACACTCGCGGTTGACGGCGTGTTCATCGAGATAGGCTCCAATCCTGCAGTCGATCTGCCGCTGCAACTAGGCTGCGTGTTGGATGCCAAAGGGTTCTTGCAGGTCGATGAGGCCCAGCGGACAAATATACCAGGCGTCTTCGGTGCGGGGGACCTCACCAGTGCCAGTAATCACTTCGCGCAGTTTACGACGGCCGCGGGAGAGGCGACGGTAGCCGCGAACAGTGTGTTCAACTCCGTGCAGGCGGGGTAGCATGTGGCTCCTCTTTATCGCGGGTGCGGCAACCGGTTGGGCGGCCATTAGTGTGCTCGACTCGGCACTGGTGCGGTGGTACGACAAGCATCCACTTGCGCTGATGTGGCCCCAGGCATGTTTCTCGATGTCGGTATTGACTCTCGTAGCATTCACAGTACAGGTGCGTACTCCCTGGGCGCTCGCGTTGGCGTGCACCGGCATGGTCGCGTACGGCGGCGATATTTTGTTTTTTTATATTTTGAATCGGGTTGATGCCTCCGTGAGCAATATCGCGTGGGCCATACTGGCGGTCCTGCTTTGCCTGGCAGGTTTTCTGTTCTTCCACGAAATCTGGTCATGGAGCCAGGCCGCGGGAGCGGTGCTGGTGCTCGGCGGAACGGTCTTTTTGTCCGTGTGGCATCGCCAAGAGTCGATGGGCAAATCGCTTCTGATGCTCGGGGCATTGGCGCTCTTCTACGTGCCGTTTTACATAGTCAAGAAAGCGGCACTGATCGACGGTCAATCGGTTGCCTCGGTATTCTTCTGGTTGCTCATCGGCCGTGAATCGCTGTCGTTTATCGTTCCGCTCATCGTGCCGCGATTCCGCAGGAGAGTGTTTGCGCTCGCGGGCCGCGTCGATTGGAAATTCTTCGCGCTCAGCGGTCTGGTGATCGCGCTGTTCTTCAGCGCTGAGTATCTCGGAACCTTGGCGTATTTATACGGCCCCATATCGCTTGTGGCGGTCGTTGCCAACATCCAGCCCTTTATCGTCATTCTGTTGGCGTGGATAGGCAGTATCATCGCCGTGCAAGCGATGCCCAAAGAAATTCTCTCGGCGCAGTCTGTCGGCATCAAACTGGTCAGTTTCTCCATCGTATTCTGCGGTCTTGCGCTGCTGGCGCTTTCCCAGTAAAGTGCCTTCGCTATGCCAAGAGGAAAAGGCACCGTCTACGCCGGCTACTGCAAAGAGTGTAATATGCGCATCTGCACGCTTCGTGTGTTGAAGTCAAAAAACGCCGATTTCCGCAAACTGCGAAAATACTGCAAAGTCTGTCGCAAGAAGGTCGACATCAAGCGCAAAGAAGAGAAGCACTCGAGCTGAGGCGTCCCGGTCGAACAACACGGCGGCAAGCTACCGCGGGCTTTACCATGTCATGACTTTTACCAGCGTGGCGACCATGATGGCTGGTTGCAGGGGTAGTACGAACGAGATTCTCTGTGCGCTATCGATGAGTCGTAGCAGCTTCTGCATTTGCTCGTCGGTTTCTCGTTGCCTTCTGGCCGCATCAGCCGCGACCGATGCGCCGATCGCACTCAGCTCGTTCGCCGTGTATTGCTCGCTGACTGCCTGCGTTTGACGGTAGAACCGGACCAGCAAGTACTTGGCATCCAGCGACTCAAAGCGCTTTGACTGCAGTGCAGCATCCACAGCTGCCAGCTGTTTGCCGGTTTGCTTGAGCGATGCCTGCGGCTCGGTGACAACTGCAAACGCCAGTACGCTGGCCACAATGAAGTTTGCAAATATCGTCAAAAATCCTGCGGTGATTACCCACTGGTACCGACGCATGCGCATAGCGCTGTATTTCGCGATGATATCTGAGCGCATCGTCCGTTCGTCGGCGATGCTGAGGTTCGGAGCGAATACCATCGATTGCAGCTTGCTCTGCAGACTTCCTGTTGGCTGCCAGCGCTGGATCAAGTCTTTGCGTGCCGCTTCGATATCACTCACGATTTGCTCTTTTGGCAGATCCTCGATCTTCGCGATACGGTCCACCGGGACGCCGACGAGCATCGACAGCACCAACAGACGTTGGGCGCGCTCAGGCAGCGACCAGAGTGCATCATGCATGGAAGACATAGATCGATGTTCGTCGGGGACCATCCAGGACAAGCTCGGCAGATACACGTTGTCGATGTCGGAGGGGTGCACCGCAAGGCGGGCGAGCATGCGGTCGGCTTCGTAAAAAATGTCTTTCGCGTCGATGTGTCTGAACCACAGCCGAGACATAGACCGCGGCAGCATGGACAAGTACAGTTCACCGAGGAGTTTTCGCGCGATGTCGATCGAACCGCAACGGTGGTATAAATACCCGTGCAGAATGCCGGTGGTATCATCCACGATATTCAAATAATCCCGCGCGTCTCCGCCGAAGATCGGCAGCTGGATGCCCCGAAAAATTTTCTGCTTGCCGCTGCTGGTAGAAAAGACTCGCATGGGGTTAGTCGAGGCGGAACAGTGAACGCACGATGTATGCCATGCGCGAGAGTAGACTGCGATTTGCAGCGGCCTCCTCTGCGTCGGCGGCCAAGTCTCGCATGCAGTGGACGGCATTGGCAGGAGAATCATCACACGACGTGTCACTGCGGTTCTCTTTGCCGATACGCTGTATCGCCGCACGCAGTTGAACGAATCTCGCTTTCAAGTCATTGCGATCGGCAAGTGCCAGAACACTCGTAAGTCGCTCATCGTCATCCAGCATGTGCAGGAGTTCCTCGATTTGGCCGCTGACATTCGTCGTACCGAAGACGTCATGAGCTGGTTCAGCGACTTCGTTTATAACAGCCAACATACTGCGATCATCGTCGATGTATCTGGAAATTCCCGCATCGTCCGCCAAATTCCGGACGTCGGCTGCTGCCTGACGGTACGACGCTTCGATTTTGTTACTGTCTTTTTTCAGATCAAAAGGAAGTGCTCCGAAGAACCCCGTTGTTGCCTGCAGCATATCGTGCGCTTTGCTCGGATTCCCGTCCTCGCCGAGTGTTTTGATTTTTCGCAGATATGTATCGGCGTCGCGCACGGAGGCCAGGCCGTACTCGCGCCCCAGTACCGGCAACACGCGACGCAGCCTTTCGGCGAGTACAGACAGCTGTTTCATGGACGACGGCAGGTTGTTCTTGTTCGCATCGATGTCATCGCTTGCCGCATGGATGGCGTCGAGTTTGTCACGCGTAGTGGAGTTGCCGAGGAAGGTGGCATCGAGCGAAGCGGCCTTCGAAGGCTCGATATGTACACCGTACGTCGGTACCGTTTCGAGCATGGCGACCAGGCGTGCGCGCATTGTGCTTTCGCTGAGGACCGAGACCGTGCTCAGTGCATGCTCTATGCTCGCCAAGCGGCTCCTGTTCGTCCCTTCGTTCCCCTGCAAAGAAGCCGAAAGACGTGCGAAAAGCCATGGCTGAAATGCTTGGGAGTCAGTGTTCAGATCGGCAAGCATGCGTGCTCCGGAATCTCCATCGAACAATGCAAGCATGGACTCTGCGTACACCTGACGGTCGGTATTCAGCATGGCGACCAGCCCTACGTTAAACGAACGAGCCCACGCACGTTGGTCGTTGCGCAACGGACGGTTGTATTGCTCACGACGCAGGACAGTCGAGAGCATCTTGTGGTCGTACTCGTTCAATCGTTGTATGAACTGCTGGCCGGGGGGAGTCAGAAGGAATGCAGTAAGTGTCGTTGCCGTTCTGGTTGCTTCCTGCGGCGAGAGTATGACGACAGGCGGAGGTGTTGCCTCGGGTTGTGATACAGAGAACGGAAACGTCGTTGGAGATGTTCCTTGCAGCGGCTTGCTCGGAGAGTCGCTGCCTTGCTCCGGTGCCCACGAGGGCGGCGGAGGGGCAGGAGGCGGTTGCGTTTCGGGGGTATAGGTCTGTTGCGTGTCACTCGATGCAGTTCCTTCAGGCGAGTCTGCTGTGGACGACACAGTGTCGGAGACAGATGAGCCGGCTCCTTGTGACGGTGCTTGTGAAGCGAATGACGATGTCGCGGAAACACTGGAAGGTGCTGTGGAAGACGACAGGGCGGCAGTAGAACTTGTTGCGGGTGGAACAGAGGAGGCCGATGGGGCCGTGGCACTAGAGCTTGTCGTTGCAACCGAAGATGCGGACACCGACGCAGGTGGCGGTTGCTCTATCTGGCAGAGCCCGTTGCATCCGTCGTTATTGACAGTATTGCCATCGTCACACTGTTCACCGCGGCTGGATTGTACTACACCGTCACTGCAAAATTCAAAGAAACACATGTTGTCGCAACCGTCTCCGCTGACCGTATTACCGTCATCACATTCTTCATTCCCTTCCATAACTTTGTTGCCACATGTATCGGGAGTTATGGGCGGGGGACCTGCGGCAGGTACGGGGCTGTGCCTTGTCCCCCATACGATGATCAGGAGTGCGATGAGCAAGGTCATCGTTACGAACCTGTGCGTGGGCAAGCCTGTGTTGGAAGTGTGTGTAGTTTCCACGTGTGTGCAGATGATTGGCAAAATCCATATATTTTAGCACAAAATTCGCTTGTTGCGTAGGCTCAGAACGTATGTAAGAAACTTGCAGAGGACTACTGTCAATATAACGTCGCTGCTTGTTTGACGGTGGCTGTATACTGGTTTCATGAAGCCTTATCGTCTCGCAGTCGCGGCGTTGGTGCTCCGGCCTACCGACGTGTGCGCGCCAGACGGTTGCGGGGTCGTGCACCAGATGCTGCTCGTGCACAAGCCGCGTACCAACGATGCATGGCAGCTTCCGCAGGGAGGCATCGAACAAGGGGAGACTCCCGAGCAAGCCGCAGTGCGAGAACTGCAGGAAGAGACGGGGCTCGTCGTCGATAGTGTGAAACACCTGTGTGTCACGACGTACAGTTACGATTTTCCG
>CAYWEU010000021.1:0-5631 GCA_964457395.1 uncultured Candidatus Peribacteria bacterium | reverse complement strand
CCACTTTATCTGATTACAGCATTAAATTATTAAATCTTTCCTCCCCCTGCTCCTCCACTATCCTTGGCGCCTCGAAGCTCACAGAACTCCCTGATACAAATGGCAAAACGGTGTGGGCAAAGGTGGAGATGTTCAATGCATACGATCGATCTATGGAAACGATTTGCCACATCACAGCACCAGAATGCTCCGATCAGGAATTGTTCGAAGGAACGTGTAAGACTAATGCAGCCACCTATGCTTTCTGTTCCGAAAAAGATAAGAAAACCGTTGTCATCTGCATCTCCCAAATGACCGACAACCCCACCCTCGCCGAACAGATCTTCAAAACGTTCCGGTGGACTGAAGCCCCCTAATACCCCCTCCCCACAATAATTTTCTTCTCGAATGCGCTTGGTTTGCCAGAAACCGGATCCTTCATCTTTTTGGCATCAGCGTGCGCTGAGAAGGGGAAACAGCGGTAGGTACCACCGGAGGTGTCGGCTTTGAGTTTGGCTACTGTTTCTGGCGAGCCATCCCACGCGATATTCGCCCACTTGCCTGCGGCCAGGGCTTCCTGCAGCGCTGCGTAGTCTTTTGGTTCTACGGTGTTGTCCTGCTGCATCTTCAATGCGCGGTCGTAGAGGGTCTGCTGGTCCTCGCGCAGCATCTGCGCAGCGATGGCAGGGGCTTCTTTCAACGTGGCTTTCACTGCGGCTTCTCGCGGGCGAATGCGGCTTTTGACCACGCACGACTGGTCGGCCAAGTCTCGCGCGCCCAGCTCTATGCGCACCGGTGTGCCTGCGTGGATCTGATGAAACGTTTTCTCACCCAGGCGCACGTCTTTTCGTCCATCGATCCGCACGGTCAACGTTCCGGTGATTTCCGAAAACCAGTCGGGACGACCGTGAAGGTTGTACGAGCGGGTAGCGGTTAGCGGGTAGCGGTTAGCTTCGAATGGATTTGGCGTAGCAGCGATGGAGAGCGCAAGATCTTGAGCAGCTTTCAGGACAACTTCATTTTCTTTTTCGTCACCAGCCAGGATGGGCAGTATCGCCACGTGCACGGGTGCGATGCGCGGCGGGATCACGATGCCGTCATCATCGCCATGCGTCATGATCATCGCGCCGATCAGCCGTGTCGTGACTGCCCACGAGTCGTAGTAGGGGACTTGCTGCTGCTCGTGTTCGTCCAAAAACGACACCAGGGGCTTGTCATCGCTGCCCTTTAGAAAGCTTTGGGACAGCATGTGGCTCGTGCCCATCTGCAGGGCTTTGCCGTCTTGCATCATGCTCTCGATGGTGTACGTGTCGATGGCTCCGGGGAAGACCTCGTGCCGGGGCTTGTCGCCTTTGACGACGGGGATGCCCAGCACCTGCTCGCACAGTTCGGCGAACAGATCGATGATCGCCAGCGTGAACACGCGGCACTGTTGCTCGGTGGCGAAGATGCAGTGGCCTTCGTGCCAATGAAATTCCGTCGTGCGCAAAAACGCTCGTGGGCGCTTTTCCCAGCGCATGACCGAGCACCATTGATTGACCAGCAGCGGCAGATCTCTATGACTTTGCACACGGCCGGACCTGCTGTACCAGTCCACAAACAGCGTCTCGGACGTCGGGCGGATGGCGTACGGGTCAACAAGTTTCTCGCCGCCGGCGTGCGTGACGACCGCGAGCTCTGGAGCAAAGCCTGCAACATGCTGCTTCTCGCGCTCAAAAAAACTCTGAGGGATCAGCATGGGCAGCAAGATATTCTCGACTCCCATCGCGCGCAGACGCACATCCAGAAAATCGCGGATGTTGTACCACAGCTTGGTCGCCAGCGGCCCGAACGTGATGCAACCGGTGACCGGCGACTCGTCGTAGAGGTCCGGCGCCTTGCCGATGACGTCTTGGTACCACTGCGGGAAATTCTGCGCTCTCGTTGTCATGGTCTGCTTTGCCATACGGGCAGAGGATACAGCAAGCGCATGCTCGCGTAATAGTAAATATCCATTGCTATCAATTGCCGCGGCCTGGGGGCTGGATCAATAAATTTTTTTAGCAACTATCCTGGTGTAGCAAACAACTTTGGGTAAGTGAAAAGGTGGACGTTCGTCAACCTCTTGGTCTGTACGCACACCATGAATCCACCTAAAATTCACGGTATGAATGGTCTCTTGCCACCAGCTCGGGTTGAGGAAATCAAGCAGCAGGCAAATACTCTGCTGAAGTCGTATTTGCATATCCAAGACCCTTTGGAGCGGCTCATAAAAATTGCGGAAGATAATGATATCAAGATATTACAGTCTGACTTGTACGAAATTTCAGGTGTTCTGAGAAAAGAATCTCAAGGATGGGTCATCTATGTCAATACCTCCGATTCTACACCACGAAAATTGTTTACAATTGCCCATGAGTTGGGTCATTACTTTGTGCATAGAAATGAATGTGAGGAGTTTATTGACGGTCAATTCATCGCTAGAAATGAGCAGGAGAAGCATGCGATAAAAGAGTTAGAAGCGAATGAGTTTGCGGGAAATCTCATCATGCCCGAAGAAAGGGTGAAAGAACTGGCGGCAGGACAGATCACCGGAGAGGTGATTTACGATTTAGCAAAATCCTTCGGCGTATCCAGAATTGCAATGGAGACACGACTGAAGAATTTAGGATATGCAACTCCCTCCCGACAGCAGCGGCAATAATTCAGCGTTTTTACCAGGTGAATTGAGAGGCGCTCCGTTCATGGTGAACATGAATGATGACCTGCAAGCAGCATATGTTGCCGAGAAGATGGCAAATGCAGAACACCGGAGAGAAGAAACAAAGAAGTTACGAACGTCTAATGGATGGGCACGTCTTTGTCTGGGGCTGGTTAGTTCTGGCATCTACACTCTCGTATTCTTCATTGGGTGCATTGTTGGTATTATTGTTTGGATTAGTCTCTAACAAGCAACACAACGAGCCGATCTGCTATAATGTGTTGAATGGTGTCATCAATCACGAAACGCTAGCATCCTTGCATGAACCTCTACCCCCTGCGCCGTTTTCTGCCACTACGAGGCCAGGCGGTGACAACACTTAGCCGACTGCGCCGACAGCGGGTGTTCCCTGGTGCGCGCATCGACGCCGTGTGCGTAAGCAGAGACATTCGTCACGTCATCATCGGCATAGGGCAGATGCACCCGGTGCAGCAGGGACGGTTTGGCTGGATGAAGGCACGGATGATTGGCTCGGTGCAGGCGTGGATCTACCGCGCGTGCGACAAGCTCTCCACGCTCGAACACGTCGATACGTTCGGGCAAGAAGGATTCTCGGCTGCGGCAGGCCTCAGGCGTGCTCGTATCGTCGATGAGTTGTTGCGCGAGGTGGCGCGAGAAGTTCGCAGTGCTGGAGCAGAGCAATTCTTGGCCAAAACAGCCTCGCACTGGCGCACGGCGCTGCGCAGGGGCAAGACTGCGGACGTGGCAATGGAATCAACGAAACTGAGTGGCCTCGTCGTGCTGCAGTCGCTCAACCCGCGCGTTGCGGTGTTCCCTATCGAAGACGAGCGTATTCACGGCGCCATTGGCGACACCATCCGGCAGTTGCACCGCGAGATTGATCATTTGGAATCGAGTGACGCGTTTCGCTCTGCTCGTGCGAAAGACGGCAAGAACCTCTCGCAAGCCGAGTACGATGCCGCTGTGCGTTTCGCAGCCCTCATCAAAGCTTACAACAAAGCGCTCGCGAGTCCGCAGCGCGACAGGGCCATTTTTCAAGCAGTTCTCGACCAAGCGCAGCATCAGCGAAAACTGACAGGGTCTGCAAGCGCGATCGTCGCGACGTTCATCTTGGGCCAAGCACACCGAGCCGGGTTCTTGCGTTTGGCGAAACGGCATGTGCCGGCAGATACGCTGTGCATGTGGGTCACGCCATCACCGTTGCTGTTCTTCATCCGGTTGAGACAAGCAGTGTTGTGGATTGCAGGAGTTATTCTTGCCGGACTGCTGTTCTGGGCTTTCTTCTAAGCTATCCAACGCATGCCAAAATGCTGCCGACAGCACTCGACAAGCCGCATTTGACACCTATAATGCCCTAGCTTCGCTCCTTCGGAGCTTCGCGGGGCAAGCTGGTAGCTGTCATTGTTCCTTTTGTGTCTGGTCTATTCCCTGGTAGCTCAATGGTAGAGCATCGCGCTGTTAACGCGAGGGTTGCTGGTTCGAATCCAGCCCGGGGAGCCACGAGGTTTGGTATATACTGGGTAACATGCCAGGTAGAGCGCTCTGGATCATGATGGTCGCGTTGACGGGTGTCAGCCTGTTTGCGGTGTGGGTGGTGGCGATGCGGATTCGCCAGACTGGCGTCGATCCGCACATGCAGCTCGCGGCAATCTTCGCGGGGCGGGCGGGTGGCGGAGCAGAGTCGCCACCGTCAGGATTGGCTCTCCCGTTTGCGATAGAGCAGATCCGGGCGGGTGACACAAGCGTGAATCCTTTCGGCCTGGTCCGGTTCTCGCTTGATCGGCCGGAATATGGTCACTCCGGCATTGATATTCCGCTTGGTCGTGGCGCGGTCATTTTCGCGGTGGCGGATGGGCAAATTGTGAAAGCGCAGCCGGCGGACGACGGCCGTCCAGGACAGTACGTCACACTGCGTATCACAAAACCCCAAAGGGCCGGTGAGGCGTGGATCTTTGTCTACGAGCACGTGATCCTTGATCCGGGCCTCACCACAGGGAGTCTGGTCAAACGTGGTCGGCGCCTGGGGCTCACAGCGCTCGAGACGAGTTACAATAATCACTTCCAACTTTCCTACGCGTTTCATGCCTTCGACTATATGCGGAATCATACGTGCTGGGTTGACCGCCTCACGCCCGACACTGCGCGGTCTCTCCGTACCTGGTTTTCGGGGTTGAGCGCCCAGAAAGCGTTCCGAGACGTATGGCAGACATCAACGCGGGAGGGGAAGCACGAGTTTCGCGCGCTTCTCGACACGCGCCTGTTCCCGGGTGGTCCGCAGCTCTGCTACCCCCCTGGCACAGACGCACGGCTGCCGACGGAGAGACAGGGCGCCACGTGAGCCTCATGTTTCTTCTGCAGATCTAAAAAACAACCATCTTGCGGAGCCATGTCCCGGAATGCCGCAGTTGCAACATGCAGAAACGATGCATGCACTGCGGCTGCAATGTGTGAAAATTCCATGATAGAGGTCGCTCCGCCTACCGCATCGGCTTGCCCATGCTATCGAGGATCTCGATGAGCTTCTTCAGTTGAACATCCGGCAATTGCGTGCGCAGACTCTTGGTCTGTTTCGCGATGTAGGCATCGGGATAGTTATCCTTTCGCAGCTTGTCGAAGCCGTCTTTCTGGGAATTCTCCAGGCTGACCAGCAGATCCCGGACGAGACTGACCTGTGTCGTCACGGTACGATCCACGCTCAGTTTGCTGTTCTTCGATTGGTATTGAGTGACGAGATCTCTTATGGTCGTGAGCTCCTTCTCCGAGATCGCATCCCCGTTGAAGACCGGTTCGACCGAGGAGGATGACGACGATTCGGCTGCTGCATGGGAAGCTTCCTGCGGTTGCACCGGGGCAGCCCTCCATGCGTCGCTGGCTACCGACATGGCACTCCTCAATGCTCCGCTGGTGGCTTCTGGCGATCCTCCTCTGAGCGAGCCGCTGCCGGACAGCAG
>CAYWEU010000020.1:0-9600 GCA_964457395.1 uncultured Candidatus Peribacteria bacterium | reverse complement strand
AAGGCACATCGTCTGTCTCGGAGCGCTCGGGCTTCAGGCACCAGGCGCTGGTGCTCATCAAAGAAAAGCCGCTGCTGGGCTACGGCCCCTACAGCTTCCGTTTTACGCAGCCCAGGCTGCAGACTGCGGTGCTTGCGACCTCCGACCACCCGCATAACGTACTGCTCAAAATCGCTGCAGAACGTGGGGTACCCGCTGCTGTATTTTTTACAGCCTGCATAGTTTGTGTACTGATCCTCGCCTTCATGCGACGCAAACGCAGCAACGAGATCGCTGCCGATGAATCTGCGGTCTCCGATAAACAGGCGAAGCTTGTCATGCTCATCGCCATCGCGGGAGTGTTCGCTCATAATTTTATCGACTACAATCTCCAGTTTGTGGGCATCGTGTTACCGCTTACAATTCTCTTGGCACTGCTCGTTCCGCATTTTGGGACCGGAAAGAACAGCTTCGATCATTGCACTTGGAAAATAGAGCAGGGTGTTGCTGTCGCGATGCTTGTGCTGGGTATTCTCGAAGGCGGTTGGCTTTTTGCATCGTCTGTCGGACGTCATGCGCAACGGGCAGGGGATACGCAGCAAGCGTTGCACTGGTACAACGCCGTGCGAGAAGAACTGTTCTCCCGCGATATGCTCCTTAGTAAGGCGCAGTTGCAATTGGCAGCTGGGGACATCGCTGTCGCGCAGAATACCATCGCTGGCTATCAGTCGATCAATCCATTCGATTATCGCGGGTACAAGATTCTCGGAGATATCGCGAAAAAACTTGGCGATCTGGGTGTTGCTGCCAGTGCGTACGACTTCGCCAATATTTCGGCGCGGTACAACGATATCGCAGTAACACTGTCGCTCGTGCAGGTGTTGCGAGAGTCAGGGCAGAAGACAGAGATCGATGTCCGTTTGCCAGACATACAACGTCAGATGAACGAGTTCTCCTTGGCCATCGAGCAAAATGCTCACTTCATCGCGCTGTCACAAAACGTGGAGTCGCTCATCAGCCTCGCACAGGAGCTCTCGGTGCTGTATCCCGACGATGCTCCGTCGTACTTGGCGCTCATCGAGCAAGTCCGGCACAAAGCCGAAACAGAGCGAGCGATATACAGCTCGCGGTCGCAAGGAATACTGTGGCGTTCGAAGAAGTCGGCACTATAGCTCCTCGGCCTTCGACTGCTTTGACAGCAATGTTTGTAGTTCTGCTTTTACTTGCGAAATTGACTGCAGAATCTGCACATTGCTCGACCCGACCACCAATATCGCAGTATCGAACACATCAGGATTATTGAATTCTTTCAGTGCTTTTTTTGCATTTTCCTCACCAAGAATTTTTACGAGATCGTTCCATGCATCTTCAGCGCCTGGCGGGTACGTGCTGCCGATGAAATGATGGCGCCTGTTGCTTAGGTTGAGCAACAGTGTGGCGATATCATTTTGAGCAGTCTCTGCGAGTATGGGCCTCAATGCTTTCATATCTTCGCTCGAGAGAGTGCCAAAATTCTTTTGAGCTTCATTCTGGATCCTTTCTTCTATTGCAAGTGGCATGCCCTGGCCTCCGTGCGTCCATAATCGCAATGTAGCTTTTGCAAGCAGTACGGCATCGATCAGGCTATTTTTTGCTCCACGAGGATCAGACGCAAGAAGGTCATTGCGTGCATCGCCAAGGAGCTTGAGGTCATCTGCAGCCTTTGGATCTTCCTCTGGAGTAAAAGGTGAAAAGTTTTTCATGATGAGACTATAGAATATATCAGTTTATAAGTCAAATGCTCTCCAGAGCCCTAATCATACGAATACGCTACAATCACTCTGATTACTCTCTACGCACCACCATCATGACTTCCAGAAATATTATGCTCTTCATTGGCTTCGCAGTTGCCCTCACTGCGTGCACTGGCAAAACGGATACAGTCAACGTGGGTGATAATTCCAAAGACGGTGAGGTCCTCGAGACTCAGCAATTCACCACAGTGATGAAAAACGGCAACATGCTGGTGGACCCTGACCACGGAACCGAAGCAGGATTTTGGTACGGCGCTGTCGGCGGCATCGATGGCGTCAACGCAAACGGTGTGACGTTCTTGTACAAATTCGAAGATGGATACTTCAAGGGCACGATCAATATCAATATTCACAAGCTGACGGAGGGCGAAACGTATGTCGCGTGGTTGGCTAAAGACGAGCAGGGGACTGGAGCGAGGCCTCTCGGCCTCGTGAAGAACCTTGTGGGAGATGTCCGTCATTCCATCCAATACGAAACGAAGGACGACGTCAGCGGGTATGGCTATGTTGTTGTTTCGGAAGAAACGGCCTCCGCGCCGAAGACGCCGACGAAGATCGTCGCAACGGGCTTCCTCAAGAAAGTCGACAAGAAGTAGCCTACCCCGCGAGGCTCACGCTTGGCATGGAGAGGAACATGGCGATCGTAACGAATGCGATGAGCACGATGTGCACAAGCACGAGAGGTCGGCAGGACGACCGAGGCACTGGCAGTGCCAAAACACCAAGAATTTTTCTGACGTTCACGTTCATAGAAATAGGGTGTGAGAAGAAAGTGACCGATTGTAGAGAGGTTCGGTTTGTCGTCTAGTACTACATGAGTAAGTTATGTATACATTTTTTCGCTTTTGTGTAAATCTCTTGGCTTACAGATGCGCAAAGACAGAGTTTTTGACTATAGCTGAACGTAAATCTTTGTACAAAAAATGTGTTCTAAATATGGTCGGAGCGAAAGGACTCGAACCTTCGGCCTCGTGGTCCCGAACCACGCGCTCTACCAACTGAGCTACGCCCCGACAGGTGCAAAATACAGATTCTAGAATGATCATAGACGAGCGCGCCCCCTTTATCACGTTGATTTATCCAGACTGGCAATTGGTTGATGGTGCTGTTGCCTAGCCTGCCTCTTATTTCTATTTTTTCCCCATGTCCGTGTGCACGGACATCTCGAAGGCACGCTCGCTGCTGATAAACCCCCTGGCATAGAAGATGTCCACGAGAGCACCAAAGATAAGTTTACCCTCCAGGGCTTCACTGAATTGTCCTGCAAAAGTCTGAAGGATTTTTACCATTGTATCTTGGTTGCAACTCTTGGGGCGTTTTTGTACACATGACTCCAATTTTCTGAGAGTATTGAGAATATTGTCAGGAAGGGTAACACGTGCGTCAGAAATTTTAAGATATGCTAAGAAGTATGGAGCAAAAGGATCAGGCAGTACCGCATCCGCAGGAATAGATTTGTCCCCTTCTCGAGCTATTTTCTTTGCGTGAAGCGTGCGGATGTATTTCATTCTAAATGTCTGTTTCTGCTGCTCATTTGGGCGAGACATTTTGGGCAGTTGATGCTTTGCCCTCGGTTTGGGAAAATCTGGCATTGCATCTGATACTTGTCCTTTGCCATTGGCATGACCTTCGTTGGATTTACCTACGTACAGGTCGAGCAGACTGCCCGCACGCTCGCGCACCTCTTTTAGTGGGGATTGGCAAACCAAGTTACTCATCAGCATAGCCGCTGACTCCCTTTTGCCATCCTGGAAAAGGATAGATGCGTTTTCGAAAATCTCTTTTGCTTGCTCAAGAGTATCCATGAGTGAATAATAAACAAAATCCTGTTTACCGCAAGGGCTTCACGTACACGAAAAAGGACGGCACTTGCCGTCCTCTCGACTAGGTCAACATTCAAATTAATACGTCGTGCTTGCTGCTGACGAAGATGACCTCTTTTCCATTTTGTCCATTTTGTTCTCCATTTTTTCTACCTTGTTCCCCATTCTATTCTCAACTTTTTCCATCTTGTTTTCCATTCTATTTACTTTGTTCTCCATCTTCGTCTCTATCTTCTGCTTCCGCATTTCCATTTTCTTTTTAGCGGCATCGAGACGCGCTTGTATTTTCACCTTTTTTTCTTGTTGATGCATGATCATTTTCTGCTTCATTTCTTCCAACTTCGCCTTCAGTTTGTCCACTTTACCCGTCGAACTGCTCACGGAAGACGATACTGACGATGCCATGCTCGAACTCATGGACGTCTGTGAAGATGCCGAGCTGGACATCATGGACGACGATGTCGAGGAAGCCGATGACGATACCGATGCTGCGCTGCTCGACGACTGGGCCAGTGCACCCTGGATCAAACCAAAGACGACTGCGGATGCTATAAGACCTTGGAGCGGAAGTTTCTTCATAACAAAGAGGGTGAAAAAATTACTCGGAGATTTTATCAGCAACGCGTGTGCCTGCAAACAACTTGCATTGACGTGGAGAGAAAACCGTTTGAGTGTTTCGTGAGTCTCGGTAGAATGCCTGCATGAAACTTGCAGTTGGCTCAAAGGCTCCAGATTGGCAAGGGCTCGACCAGAACAAGACCATGCATTCGTCAAAAGACTACAAAGGAACGTGGGTGTTGCTGTACTTTTACCCCAAAGACGACACATCGGGCTGTACCGCGCAAGCGTGTGGGCTACGTGACACATTTTCTGAGTTGAAACCTTTGTTGTCTGTTATCGGCGTCAGTCCGGACGATAGTGACAGCCATCGTGCGTTTGCCGAGAAATACATTCTGCCGTTTACGCTCATCGCGGACACTGACAAGACGATGATCTCTGCCTACGGCACCGATAATTCGATCTACAACAAGCGGACATCATTCTTGATCGACCCCGGCGGAGTCGTGGTAAAAATCTATGAAGATATCGATTGTCCGACGCACGCAAAGCAGGTACTGGAAGACATGAAGACTTTGGCATAACTCGCATTGATGCGTTGCCAAAATTCACATGCTACACTGTGCTCATGGAGCAAGAGCGAAGCAGAATCAGCGTGTGGATGATGCTCGCGATCATCGCGGTCGTTGCTGCTGTGGTCAGCAAACAACTGGGCGCGAATCTTTCCTCAGAGCAGCCGTTACAGCAGAAAAGTGCCTCGTCGTCAGTATCGGTTCCAGAAACCTATCCGCCATTGACGATGCAGCAATTGCAAAATGCACACTACTCGCTGAACACCGAGGCCGTTCGTTCGACGTTGATCGACGCCGGACTCCCGCTCGACATTGTGCTGCATGCGGGGACGTACGTGTTCGCCGCCGACAGAATGCATGACAAGCCGTACGTGTCCGTGACACTGCTGAAAGACAAAGCCGCAATCGGCGACTTGGATGGCGATGGCAATGCCGATGCTGTCGTCTCGCTTGAGCTCAACGGTCGTGCCGGGAAAACCATCGAGCTTGCGCTGGTTAGAAACGAACGCGGAAACCCACTCCATGCAGGAACGTATCAAATGAACCTTGACGAAGTGTATAGCGTGCGCATCGGCCAGGGCTCGGCTGAGGCGGACATCGGCATCCACACCCAGGGCGAACCATCAGGCCAGCTGCAGCGATCGACTGCTCGTTTGACGTTGAAGGCAAAACACTAGCCGACAAACATTCATCTTTGAGCACCTCACGTGCTACACTGCTGCTACCTTTCCAATTCACACATGCGCAAGTTCTCCCCATGGTACATCCTCATCGCAGTTGTCGTTGTGCTCGGCATCTGGCTGATCACAAGCTACAACGGTCTGGTGACGGCCAAAGCTAACGTGGAGAACAGTTGGGCGAATGTCGAAACACAGTACCAGAGGAGAGTCGACTTGGTGCCAAACCTCGTCGCTACTGTCAAAGGAGCAGCAGACTTCGAGCAAGAGACATTTCGAGAGGTGACAGAAGCCAGAAGCGCGTGGGCCCAGGCCAAGACTGTCGGCGACAGAGGGCAAGAGATCGCCGCAGCGTCGTCGTTCGACGGCGCCTTGTCTCGCTTGCTGGTGACCGTCGAAGCGTACCCCCAGCTGCAAGCGACGCAGGCTTTTCGAGACCTGATGACCCAACTGGAAGGAACAGAAAACCGCGTCACTGTCGCTCGGACGGACTACAACCAAGCGGTGACGTCGTACAACGTGAACGTTCGCCGTTTCCCGGGGAATATTGCCGCTGGCATCTTCGGCTTTGGAGTTGAGAAAACGTTCCAGGCAGCGCCTGGTAGCGACACCGCTCCAACAGTGAACTTCGCGCAGTAATCGCAAGACACATGGCAGCAACGCTCTCGTCTATCGGGTTGTCGCGCGTGGCACTCGCCATGACGATCATTGTGTCCGTCGCAGTTCCGACAGTTGTTTTCGCCATAACCCTGCCGGCCAATGACGGCTACGTCACCGACGAAGCGAAGATATTGAGCAAAGAGCAAGAGTCCGCTTTAGAAAATGACTTGCGAGCGTACGCCGAGCAAACGAGCAACGATATTGCAGTCGTCATCGTCCCAAATCTGCAGGGAGGCAGCATAGAGGAGCTGGGTCTGGAAGTCGGTCGCAAGTGGAAGCTGGGCTCTGCGGACCACAGCAACGGCATCGTCATCCTCGTGGCATATGACGAGCACTTGATCCGGTTCGACGTTGGCCAAGGTCTGGAGGGCGCTGTGCCGGACATCGTCACCAGTGGCATCCGCGAGACCGACATGGTGCCGCGCTTTCGCGACGGCGATTACTTCGGAGGTCTGACTGCCGCTGTCGACGCGCTCAAAAAACACATCGGCAACGAGTACACGGCAGACAGGTACGCACAGAAGAGTACCGGCAGCGTCTTCAGCGTGTATGCGCTGTTCTTCGTGCTGATCGTTGCACAGTGGGTGCTGTCGATCCTCGGCAGAACCAAGTCATGGTGGCTTGGTGGCGTGCTCGGCTGCCTTGGTGGAGTGATACTCGCGTTGCTCTACGCCTGGTGGCTCAGCATTCCTCTTCTTGTGCTGTTCGGTCTGGGGCTCGATTATTTCATCTCGAAGAATTACCGCTCACGCGGAAAGACCAAGTGGTGGGCTGGTGGAGGGTGGGGTCCTGGTGGCAGGTTCGGTGGCGGAGGTGGGGGTGGGGGTTTCGGTGGCTTTGGGGGCGGCGGGGGATTTGGTGGCGGGGGCTCGACGGGAAGGTGGTAATTTTCATCGCCGAAGAATACAAGGCGCGCTAGAATGTCCTCATGAACTACTCGACACTTCTGGCATCTCTCGTGAGCGGTGGATTGGTTTTCTGCAATACCTCTCCTATGTTGGCTCAATCAATAAGCGCATCTGCTTCGCCACAAGGCAATGGCGAGCTGGAAATTTTCACCCACGCACCCGCAGAAACATCTGCTGCACTCGGCGCGACCAGAGTCGAAATGCTCTCGCTGGATATCGCAGCTTCTTGCGACAGTGACATCCGGATCGATGACATCGAAATCAAGCACACGGGATTGGGTGCAACTTCCGATATCGATGGTGTGTATCTGTCCGATGACTTGCGACGGTTATCCCGCTCCATTCATTTCGCAAGGGACGGCACCGCACACGTGCGTCCGCAACGGCTGACGATCGCCAAGTGCAACGCGGTCAGAGTGTCGATACTGGCCAACATCTCGCCCAGCGCCAGTCCTGCAGCCGAGCACGGGGTCACGATTGTCAGCGCAGATCGTATTCACTCGACGGCGAGCACTGTGACGCTGACGCAGAGCGACGACGGCATCGTCGTCAGAGCGTCGCCGCAGCAAGCAGGAGCGATCTCCGTCAATTTCTTGTCCGTCGCGGGACCGCTGCGATACGGAAGGCAAGAAACAGTTGCTCGCATACAACTGTCTGCGGATGCCAAGTCCGATCACCTGCTGAAGAAAATCGCGCTGACGAACACCGAGCAAGCTAGAGACATGCAGTTGATCAACTTTCTGATCGAAACCCGTGACGGCACGCAACTGACGCCGCTGGCCCACCGCATGTTCGGAAAGAAAGTGACGCTTCTCTTCGATCCCACTTTTATCCTGCGCCGCAGCCAGACGATCGTGCTGCTCGTGAAGGCAGAGATGCGGGCATCCGCACAGACCAAAGTGCGTTTTACGCTTGAAGAAGACTCTGATCTTGACGCGAAGGAGTACCGTTCCCGCCAATAATGAAAAAGCGCACACTGATGACGATGATGTCCGGGGTGGTGCTGTTGAGTGCGTGCAGTGCTCAGCCAGAGCCGCTGCCTGCGACGGAAGTGCTCAAGCGAGCGATGATTGTTGGTCAGAGCATGCAGTCGGCAGATATCAACGCCGCCGTAGAAGTCACGACCACTGGCGGCATATGGCTGCAAGGGGCTCTACAGGGAGTGGTGCGTGACAGTGGTCTGTCTCTACATGGAACGGCCAGTGGCAGCGTTGCATCGCAACCAGCCAGCTTTTCTGGCGTGGTGACGATTCCGGGTACGGGAGAAGCGTTCGTTCGGCTCGACGAACTCACGTGGCCCGGATTTTCCGACGTGCCCATGACGTGGGGCCAGTGGTGGCGCAGTGGCAACCGTCAACACTCACCGACAACCAAGAGTGTGCCAAACGAACCGCTGATCGATCGGCAATTGCAGGCATTGAAACTGAGAAAAGATTTCGGATTGGAAGAAGTGCAGAACGGCT
The DNA here is from genome assembly GCA_964457395.1 of uncultured Candidatus Peribacteria bacterium. Classification (GTDB taxonomy): domain Bacteria; phylum Patescibacteriota; class Gracilibacteria; order Peribacterales; family Peribacteraceae; genus CAVZXD01. The sequence continues at coordinate 1,167 of CAYWEU010000020.1, read as the reverse complement.
TTGTGTACCACTTTGCACTCGAGATCGATGCGCAGGCATTGCAGTCGTTGCAGCGCAGCGCGCAGGATGCCTCCGGCCTAGCCATGCAACTGCCAAGCGGTTGGGGCGAAGTCTGGATCAACGCGCAGACGTTTGTGCTCGAGCGTGCACTCTGGACGGTGCAAGACGTCCCACTACCAAAAGGCACGGCGAATCTCACACTCGATATCCAACTGACTCATCATGGGAAAGGCGGAGATCTCCTCCTCCCTGTCGGTGACGTTGGCGTGGTCGGAGACGATAGTGTTTTCGCCACCTTTTTCTCCGGTTCGCTACTACCGTGAGTGACGGACTAGGTAGATACTCAGAGCATTCACCGTATGGCCGACTTGGAACTCAAACCCCCGCTCGACGGAATTTTACCGCCTTCTGTGTCGCAGGGTTCACCTGCGCTGCAGCAAAACGATACTTCCATTACCCCGGCAGGAACCAAGCCCTTGCCCAAAAAATCTGCGTTCGGATTGCCTGCACTACTTCTGATAGTGCTTGCGGTTGCGTACGTGGTGCCCGCATTTGCCTTTGCATCCATCTTTCCACGACCGGACGGCAGCTTGGCTCAACTGAAGATGCTTGGCATCGTGCTCTATGGCTTTGGTTTGTTGCTGTGGATCGGACTCGGTTTCTTGGCGGTCATGCGCATCGGTACGTTTAAAGACAGGCCGACGTTGCAGCGCATGGCCATGTTGCGGCTGGCCGTCGTGGAGATTCCGATGATCCTCATCAGCCTTCTGGCGTTGTTTCTCATTGTGCGTGCGCCGCAGCTGACACTCGATGTTCTGGCGCCCACAAGTGCTGACGCGTTCGTAGCACCTCTGTCGGTAACGTTCGGTACCGAGACGTCGAGCAAGGTCTTCGCGCAGCAGAAGCTCACTCCTCTTAAATATCAGTGGGACTCCAACGGAGACGGGTCCGTCGACCAAGAAACATTTGAGCCGCAGGCGACATTTATTTTCCAGAAAGCGGGCATCTACCAGGTCTCGCTGCGCGTGACCATGACCGATGGGCAGACACGGTTGCTCAGTCTCAGATTGGTTATCCCTCGGTCGAGCTTTGGAGTCGAACCTAGCGACCCCATTATCGACGAGCAGACAGGCTTTACCTTGGAACAGCTCTTTTTGAAACCCGGAG
>CAYWEU010000019.1:0-8168 GCA_964457395.1 uncultured Candidatus Peribacteria bacterium | reverse complement strand
CTTGGCGGGCTTCTTTAGCATCAATCTGACAGTATAGCACAAAGAGGGGGGCTTTTGCAACATCTGCCCTACTGATAGGCGCAGCGAAATCTTGGCGTGGCCCGCCTTCGCAGGCGAAGGCTGGAGCGCCAAACTAGAGGCTATTAGAACTTCGGTAGGTGGTTCTAGGAGTTTGTGTACATGAGATTATTGCGTTCTAAAGCTTTCGATCGCATTTTCAAAATCGTGTGTATCTTTTGTTCGCGGATTTGCAACAGGGTATGACAATCCGTATCTCTTGTTTTCTCCATTAAAGAAAACGACGATGTATCCGTCACAAGTTAATTGGAAGACAGCTCCATTTTTGCTGGTCGGTTGAGTACCAGTGCAAGAGTTCGCTCGATGTTCCAAATCTTTTTTAAACAAGGACACAAAATCATCCTGCGAAATCTTCGTAGCATCTTGAAATGATACGAGAAGTCCATTTAGCGAATTTTTTGCTTCCGGCGAAAAGTTCACGTAATACAAATTGCCCATGACCATCGTGTCTTTATCCCCAATGTACCATCCCTTAGGATAATCAAGAGAGAAATGACCAGTCTGATCATTAAGACGATATGTCTCCAGCTTGTTTGTTGCTCCGCTACTACATGCACTGATCAAAAATGAAGTCAGTAATGTGATGCTTAATCGGGCGAAGAATTTTGACTGCATGAATGCAGTATAGCGCATTCAGTAGTTGATGTGTCTTTCAGTTGCCATGGCGAATATACAAAGTTATTTTATCTACTGTAAGCTATTGATTGAGTGCTTTTTGATATGGAGCTCTGAACTGAACGTTATTACAACCATGATGTGTGCTGCTAGGAGTTTGTGTCCATAATCTAGTATTATACTCCTATGGATTTACGAGACGTAACCATAGAAACAGAGCGTCTACGGCTAATACCAGTATCAGAAAAATACTCTCAACAGGTTTTTTCTGAGTATAACGAGCGAGTAACGTTGTACATGAATCATGGCCCACCTGAAAGCCTAGATGATGTAAATAACCCATTGAGAGGGAGGCAAGAAGGTATGGCAAAGGGGACTAGATTATTTATGGCAGTTCTCCTCAATGACTCAGAAGAGTTTATTGGATGTTTTTCGTTAGAAGATTTGGATAAGCAAAATCCTGAAATGGGTGGCTGGCTCAAAGAATCTGCACATGGCAATCGTTATGGTCAAGAAGCGGCTGCAGCACTTAAAGAATGGGCTGATAAACATCTCGACTATGACCATCTCATCTGGCCGTGTGCCACGATGAATGCTGCAAGTAGAAAAGTTGCAGAATCACTCGGCGGGAAGATTCAAAGAGAGTACGAGAAAAAAACATTCAGTGGCAAAACATGGCCCTACGTAGAGTATTGGATTCCTAGGCGTCAATGAACGTAGTTCTATTTCCGCTTATCCGTATATAAAAAAATGGCTTCTGTAAGCCATCAATAGCTGGAGCGGGTAACGGGAATCGAACCCGTATCTGCGCCATGGCAAGGCGCCGTACTACCACTGTACGATACCCGCAAAGAACAATCGTTTCAGCCGGACAAGGGTACGAAACAATGCGGCTTCTGGCAAGGGAACATGCATAGCGAAAATGAACGAGGTACAATGCGTGCACGCGGGATTCGTACAATGGTAGTACGCAAGCTTCCCAAGCTTGAGACGCGAGTTCGATTCTCGTATCCCGCTCCAGCCCACCCCGGCGCACACTGCTGCACGCCGGAGAGGAGATGCTCCTTAGCTTTTAGTATATTGCGCTCAACGTTGTCGAAGCCTTGTTCTGCCTATCTGCCTTGAGACGAAAGATGATTTCTGCCATTTCGCCACGGGTCATCACCTGATCAAAACGCTTGATGCTTGTGGGGATGGCATGAAGATCGGAAAGACGTTGCACATACGGGCGGTACCACAACTCTCCGGTTTCCTGATTTTTAATATCAAGAGCGAACACGTTGTCGATGATCTTGGCCGCTTCCACGAAATTGATGTAACCGGCAGGCTGGAACGTTCCGTTGGGGTACCCGTCGATGAGGTGTTTCACTTTGGCAAAACAGACGTGCAAAGCGTACCAGGCATCGATGGACACATCCGAGAAGTAGACGGTCGTTGATGTGTCGGAGACATTTTCCTTCAAACAACTTCCAATTTCTTTTGATCGAGAGTATACCTACGTCACCCTTTTGTTTTATGAAGGAAAAGCTTTTCGCGAAGACCGATCTTCTGCTGCAGCGCAAGCAGGATCGCGAGCTGCGGCAACTGCTGTCGCATCAGGATTTTCACGAGATTGCGCAGGTGATCGACGCACTGCCGCACGGCAAGCGTAAGACCTTTGCCATACTCCCGCCAGAGAAGCAGGCACAGGTGGCGTTGGTGCTCTCGGAGACCAGTAAAAAAATGGTCTTTCCGCGTCTGGCTGACGAGGCGATTGCGCGATTTTTGCACTTCAATGACGAGGACGACGCGACGGATATTTTGCAGTACCTGTCGTCGTCGCGACGCGGACTGGTCTTGCAGAAAATGCAGGGAGAAAAGCGGCGCAAAATCGAGAAACTGCTGCTGTTCGGTTCCGAGACGGCGGGCGGGCTCATGGACTTGAACTTCGTTTTGGTGAAACCGGAATTCACCCAGAAAGACGTGATGGACAAGATTCAAAAGCACGTGGAGTTCCAGAAGCAAATTCCGACGGTGATCGTCGTCGATGAAAAGGGAGTGTTGATGGGGTACATCCCGCATCGCTTGCTCATGTTTAACCGGTCGTCGACGACGAGTGTCAACGAACTCGCGCACTCCATGCCGACGGTTTCTTCCAAGACGGACCGCGAAAAAGTCGTGCAACTCATCTCTCGCATGCGTGCCGATGTCATCGCGGTTGTCGATGAATCGCAGACGATCCTCGGCGTCATTCATCTGCGCGATCTGCTGCAAGTCGCGCAGGTCGAGGCGACGGAGGATATCTTCCGCTTCGCCGGAGTGGACGTGGAAGAACACGCACTCGACCCGTTTCTTTCCAAGGTAAAGCGGCGCTACAACTGGCTGATCATCAACCTGGCGACTGCGTTTTTGGCGGCGTCCGTCGTGGCCCAGTTTCAAGGCACCATAGCGAAAGTCACCATACTGGCGGCATACATGCCTATTGTTGCGGGTATGGGTGGCAATGCCGCGACCCAAGCGTTGGCGGTGGTCGTGCGCGGACTTGCATTGGGAGAGATCGGTTGGTCGAGAGCCAAGAAAGTGGTGCTGAAAGAAGCGATGGCAGGTACGATGAACGGCGTGATCACCGGCACGCTGGCCGCGCTGGTTGCCGTCGCGTTTGGAGCGCCGCCGACACTCGGGCTCATCTTGACTGCGGCGATGATTATCAACATGTTCGTCGCGGGGTTCTTCGGCGCGCTGATTCCGTTCATCCTCAAGCGCATGAAGATCGATCCGGCTATTGCCAGCTCTGTGTTCGTGACCACCACAACCGATGTGTTTGGATTCCTCACCTTTTTGGGACTCGGCACCATCTTCCTGACATAAGCCATGCGTGTGGCGATGTTCACCGATACGTTCTGCCCGCAAGTCAATGGAGTTGCGACATCCATCGCAACCCTGTCGCGGGAGTTGGGCAGGCGGGGGCACCAGGTCACTATTTTTACGCCGACGAGCTCGCGCAAACTCGCGCGAGACCAGCGGCCGTTTCGTTCCAAGAACGTCACGGTTGTCGCGCTGCGGTCGGTGCCCTTGGTGTTGTATCCGGATTTCCGCATTAGCTTGCTCTTTTTGCATACCGTGATGCGCCACATGTATCGGTTTCGCCCGGACGTAATCCACGTGCACACACCACTGACGGTGGGCATCAGCGGAGTGGTCGCCGCCAGGATGCTGCGTATTCCGTTGATGGGCACCAACCATGTGTACCTTACGGAAAAGAATATCGATTTCTTCGACAGCGTCTATGACAGCGAGGTGCTCAAAACAACACTCGCCAGAGTCACGCGTCGGTACATGAACCTTTTCTACGGCCGTTGCACGTTGCTGCTGACTCCATCGCGTGAACTTATCGTGCACATGAAGCACAGTGGCTACCGAAAACGTCTGGAGTACTGTTCCAACGGCATCGATATCAAGAAATTTCGTCTGTTGTCCGGAGCGGAACGCGAGGCCATGAAACAACAGTACGGTCTTCGTCGACGTGTTGTTCTGCACGTGGGACGACTCTCAGACGAAAAGCATGTCGATGAAGTCATCCGTGCATTTGCGCGACTGCGTTCGCGCGACGATGTCTCGCTGCTGATCGTCGGAGACGGTCCGGCACGCAGCGACTTGCGTCGGCTCTGTACGCAATTGGGCATCAGTCACGATGTGGTGTTTACGGGGATGATCGCGCACGAGACGCTCGTGGAATCCGGCGTACTGAGCATTGCGGATGTCTTCGTGACGGCGAGTACCATGGAATCGCAGGGCATGGTGATCTTGGAGGCCATGGCCAGCGGCTTGCCAATCGTCTGTGTCGGCGAGGCTGGAGTGACGGAACTCATCGACGGCAATGGTTTGCTCGTGCCTCCGCATGCCACCGACACATTGGCCACGTCGCTGCAGCAGGTGCTATCCGATGATTCCCTACGAGAGAAAATGGCCAAGAAATCGCTACTATTGGCCAAAAAGTACGATATTGAATCTATCGCGCGCCACATCGCGGATTTATATGCGGAGCTGACAGCGGCATAGGCGGTTTAGTTGTGCAGTAAGCCATTTTCTGGTATACTGTCTTGATATGTCTCTCTCACTCTTCAGGCTTCGTAGGCTGTACATCTCCGCTTGTGCCGGAGCCATCGGTGTCGTCGTTCCCGTGCTCGCCGCGGCGCAGAACAACGATCTTATCCTCCTCGAGCCGGTACCTGGTGGCCCGACGTCCATTTCGGCAGATCAAACCGCGAACATGGGTGCGTTTTTCATCTACGTGAACAAAGGCATCTGGCCCTGGGCATTCGGTGTCGGGGTTGGCATCGCGGTGCTCAACTGCACCGTAGGAGGCCTGCAAATCGTCATGTCCAACGGTGACTCGGGGGAAGTCGAGAAGGGCAAGACGCGGTTTATGTGGGCAACACTCGGACTCCTCATGCTCTTCCTCGCCGGAACCATTCTTTCGTTCATCAACCCGCAGGGGTTTGCCTCATGAACCGCCTTCGCTATTTGCCATTGGCCACACTCGCGCTGCTCTTGCCCCAGCCAGCCTTTGCACTCATGGTGTACTGCGGGCGTTTGCCGGGCTGCGGTCCGCTGAAGAACTTCGTACCAGCAGCACTGACGCAAGTGTTGCTGCGGTTCGATGTCTACGCGTACATCCTGGGAACGTTGTTCATCATGGTTGGTGGCGCGTACATGCTGCTCAGCAGCTTCGACGAGTCGTACATGGACAAGGGCAAGAACACGATCATCTGGGCTGTCGTCGGCATCTTCGTCGGCAAATTCGCTGCGACGCTTGTGGGCTTCATCATGCTCGAGGCGCAGAGTGTGGGAGGCGGAGAACTAGTCGTCAGCAGCATCGATACTGCCATTGGTGCGATCTTCGATCTCATGCGTATCGCATTGTTCTCTGTCGCCATCTATAACGGCATGCGCATGGTCGTGTCGCGCGGGCAGGAAGACCAGTTCAAGAAATCGCGTGACGGGATTTTCTGGGCGGCTGTCGGCGCTATCGTCATCAATCTTGCAGAATACCTTGCCGCTGCCATCCGCACACTGTGAAACGCTTCCTCGCATGCATCGCCGGCTTGCTGATTCCCGCTCACGCACGTGCCGTGAGCATTACCCAGTATGGGTGGAATTGTGACGGCTTTCTCAAATGCGGCTCAAGCCAAGACGCCGTGACCGATATCACCATGAACGTCATTCAGGCCGTGTTCTCTACCATTACCGCGCTTGCGGTGATCGCGTTCATCTACGGCGGGCTGCGCATGGCGATGTCGCAGGGCGAAGAAGGCAAAGAAACAGGCAAGAAAGCGCTGATGTACGGTGCGATGGGCCTGGCGCTTGCGGCCATCACATACAGCGGCAACAGGGTCATCGTGTATGTCATCGATTTGGTGAGGTCGGTATCGTAGAAAGATGAACAACGAGGAGTGGAAGGAACAAGAAGAGTGGAAGGAGCCACGCTATTACTATGCGATTTCTTCGTTCCACTCCTTCCACTCTTCTTACTCCTCTTGTCTGTCCCCACTCACGCCTTTCGTGCTACCGTTGCTGCGCTAATGCCGCGCCAGTACATCACCACCGCCATCGACTACCCCAACGCGCCGCCGCACATGGGGCACGTGCTCGAGAAAGTCCTGGCGGACGTCTGCGCCCGGTGGTTTCGGTTGCGTGGAGACGAGGTGCGTTTTCAGATAGGCACGGATGAGCACGGCATCAAAATCCAGCAGACTGCCGAGAAAGAGAAACTCACCCCCAAGCAACTGGTCGATGGCAACGTGCCGCTGTTTCAGGGCTTGTACCAGCGACTGGGTATTTCGGCAGACGCGTTCATCCGCACATCGGACCAGAAGACGCATTGGCCGACAGTTGTTGCCCTTTGGAAGAAATTGCAACAAGCAGGGATGTTGGAAAAGCGCATGTACGTGGGACTGTATTGCAGTGGCTGCGAACGATTCATGACCAAGAGAGAGTTGATCGACGGTCTGTGCCCCATCCACAAACGAGCTCTTGAAGAAGTGCAGGAGGAAAACTGGTTTTTTCTGATGAGCAAAGACGGAGAGAATCTTCGCAAGTTACTCACGGAGACTTGGGGCAAGGACAAGTATCGCATCGAACCAACATTCCGCGAGAACGAGACGTTATCGCTGATCGATCAGGGCTTGGACGACGTGTCATTTTCGCGTCCGAGGAGCAGTTTGTCGTGGGGTGTACCGGTGCCGGGTGACCCCGACCAAGTGATGTACGTGTGGTGCGATGCGCTGACGAACTACATCTCTGGCCTTGGATATTTCACGGATCACGAAGAGCGCGAGTGGTGGGAGAAGGCAGAAGTCACGCACGTCATCGGTAAGGACATCGCGCGGTTCCACGCGCTCATCTGGCCCGCGATGCTCAAGCACGCCGGTGTTCGTATACCGGATCGTCTGCTGATCCACGGCTTTCTGACGAGCGAAGGCGAGAAGATGAGCAAGTCACTGGGCAACGTCGTCGCTCCGGATGATGTGCTCACGAAGTACGGAGTCGATGCGTTACGGTTTTATCTGAGTCACGAAATCTCCGTGGGCAATGACGGCGACTTCAGCTGGAAGCGATTCGGAGAACTGTTCGATGCCGTGCTGCGCAACAAACTCGGCAATCTCTTGAACCGCGTGCTTGTTCTTTTGCAGAAAGACGACGGGTTGATCGATATTCCTGCAGGACACGATGTCGACTGGGCATCCTACGAGAAAGCGATGAATGCGTTCGACTTCCACAGGGCGATCGAGCAGACAGTCGCATTGATGCAACAGGGCAATGCCAGGATGGATTCCACCAAGCCATGGACACTCTCGGGGGATAGCAAGCGACATGCCCTCAGCATTCTTGCCGAGTATCTGCGTCATCTCTCACTGATGCTCCTGCCTTTTCTGCCACAAACCGCACAGACCATCGCGCAGCAGCTCAACGTGTCGTATGCGAATTCGATGCTCGAGAAAACCTTTGTCATCGATGCTGGCATGAAACAGTGGAGTGGTACAAAAGGCTGGAAACAGGTTGGAAAGCCCGAGATTTTGTTTCCGCCGGTCGAAGCTGCATAACGCTCACGGCAGCAAGATTGCCACTAGTAGAGCGCGTTGCACCGTGCTACCCTTTGGCCAGCTCTCAAGAATCCGACACGGAGGCACATCATCAATCGGTGCTGGACGTTACAAGGAGGCGGAGAGCGCGTTATTTCTTTCCACTCTTACCATGTTCGATCCGATGGGAGACCTTACCAATCCAGGCAGCGACGATCCACTTGCGCCTTCGGCCGGTTTTGGCGCCGGCACACCAGCACCATCTCGCAGTTCTCACGCACACACAGGTGGCGGAGACGCCAATCGCTATGGTCAAGAACTGCACTCCGTGACCATCAGAGCACGTCAGCGCACGTTTTACATCGACCTCAAGCAGTCCGCGCAAGGCAAGTTTCTTAAATTGTCTGAGAAGTC
>CAYWEU010000018.1:0-3967 GCA_964457395.1 uncultured Candidatus Peribacteria bacterium | reverse complement strand
CAAGAGATTGGCTCTGCCACGGCGTTCGCGAACGCCGTGGCTCTGAAAAGGGCTAAAGCCCATCGTAGGTTCCGGTAACCCCGCCCTTAAGGGCGGGGTGAGCGCGCTTGTTGAGTGGGCTTTAGCCCTTTTTCGTGCAAGGTCAGTGAGCGGTTACTGCTCCACCACCTGCATAAGTATATATACTGTGTTATAATATTCCTATGTTAGAAAGATCAATAGAAATCAAAAATTTACCCGTTCCAGCAGATCTGGCACAGGGTAGAGAAGTGCCATTGGATGGCTTAAGCATACTTCTTAGAGCCTTACTTACAACGGAGGTAAGACCAAATCTTAATAGGCCAATCACGCAATCCTTTGAAGTGAGAATGAACCGTCAGGATATGAATCGGGCAAGAGCAAAGGACGCAAATTTGACCGCTCTGGGTTTGAGATTGGGGGAATATGACATCAAAGAATTAGATCAAAACGGCGATGTGTATGGACTGCGAGTTCCTGGATATCTTCCAATCGGCCGCTACGAATTACAATCAAACGATGATAAAGATAATCAAGTATTCGTCATTCATATTTTTGCAGATGCAGAAAAACCATTAGAAAAGAAGCAGGCACGAGAACAAAGAGTTCTTACAATGGATACTGCTCCGGACCAGTACATTCTGGCGCAACAATACAGAAGGGTCTGTTATTTTGAAACTGGCACGGACATGATGACAACGTTTGATCCTGGCATAAGGATTGAAGTAATAAAAAAACACGTTATTCAACGTCAGAACGAATCGCCGATCCATGGTCTTCTGATACACATCGAAGGCCAAACTAAAAATTTGCTGATTCCTGAGAATGAATTTCCAAGCTTTTTCATTGGAAATATGGCTTAAATCAAAGCAAATAGATGTTTTTCTGTCCCAAAAACATCCACTCTGAACACCTTCATGCCAACCTCAGCCCCTGAAGGCTCTTCAATATCTCGCCATTCTTCAGCATTTGATACACCTCCCTCAGTTCAGAAAGCAGGTTCCATGCTCCACCATTCCACTCGATCAGAGATTTGAGATGCGCTGAGGCGAATGACCCTGAGTAAGGTCATCAGGCCGAATCGAAGGACCATTCTCTTAAAACTGCGGCGACTCGCTCATGTATCGAACCTGTCAAAGGATAAAAAAATCCATCGGATCTGTTCACATAATTAGTTCAATTTACCATTTCGACACAAAAAAATCCGCTTGTACAAGGGGAAAACTTGCTAGAAGTTTGCAGAGTTTCTATAACGAGGTTGTCTTACTCTTTCCTCCTCATCTCTTATGTGTGAAAAATCTCCCGTGGCAACGATTGCCTGCATTCTCGTCACCATCGGTGCCCTGAACTGGGGCCTCGTAGGACTCGGCTGGCTGGTCGGTGGAGCCGACTGGAACGTCGTCCACATCTTGCTCGGCGCATGGATGAAAGTAGAAGCCGTCGTCTACGTCCTCGTCGGACTTGCCGGCGTCTACAAACTGGTGATGTGCAGCAGGAACTGCAGTTCTTCGATGTGAACAATACTCCATTTCTGTAGAAGAAAACCCTCCGGAAACGGAGGTTTTTAGTGCGTGAAAAAGGTGTTCACGGGAACGTCATTCGGCAAACGCTTGCCATCCCGTTCGATCTTCCGGATGTACTGATCAGCCGGACAATAGGAGAATGTGTACGGGACATCGCTGCCCGCTTCGACGATGAAGATGCCTTCTACGCGCGCACAGTCGACTGTGTCCGGATCGATCGTGATGGAAACTGAGGCACTGAAGAGCACATCCTTGGACAGGAGGAACTGACGCGTCAAAGAAGTGAGCTGATCGGAGGGAACGTGCGATGCCGGTTGCTGCGTTGCGATGGGCTGTGACGATGACGGAGTTCTCTCCAGCAGACGCACTGCGCGGTGAGTCGCGCCGATGTCCTCTGCATACTGATCGGCAGCGGCACCCGTGAGAAGTGAAGACAGAACAACATTCACCCGGCTGATCGCACCACGCCAAAGCATCGCCTGCTTGGGATACCCGGCAGTTTCATAGCTGCCCGGCAGCGATGAGACAGCGCCACGAAACAAGGTGGCCGATCCGAAAGGATCGTCGGCGGCCATGCGGCTGGCTGTCCTCGTCCACTCGGCAATGAGGCCGGTGGGGAGGACGTTGAGCGTTGATGTCGCCAGTGCCGGAACAGCGAACGCCAGTTGCGATGGTCCAAGGGTCTCGCTGATGGCGGACGAAAGAATCTCCGAAACTTTGGCGTCCATCCGTCCGGCCTCCGGAGCCAGTCGTACGGCAACCAGCAAGCGGAGAGCGGAATCCGCAGAGAGTGCGGGGAGTGCCAAAACCTCTGCGAGCGATTCGACGGTGATCACATCCGGGGAATGCAGGAAAGCGACCAATGATACAAGCGGATCGGTTGACGATACGTCCATCACCGGCAGAGACGCGATCATTTCCGACTGCTCGGCCAACCACTCCTGCGGAACCGCCGACTGCTTGGCCCTTGCGCTCCCTGCGATAGACAGCTGGTAGCCGCCGGGCAGAATCCAGATCTCATCGCCGCGTAGAACAAGCACGGGGGCCGAGAGGGCAACCACGGTCACGGACCTCTCATCCCGGAAAATACGGCACGAGCCGGCAAGGAATCGGACGATCGTACCGTCACCGACGTCGATACGAAGAGATCCTGCGACATCGACCAGCAGCGAACCCCTGCGGAGCGTGAGCGTCTTGCCATCCCGGGAGACTGACAGATGTGACAATGGCCCGAGGAGACCGGAAAGGCCGGGCAACGAGAATTGCTGCTCACTCTCTTTCGTGGTAAACGTACCGTCGGCCATCCCTTCGCCAAGCGATGCACGCGGTACAGCCACCCTGTCGAACGCGACAACCGCAAGCAGCAGAAGCGCAAGGATGGGTATCGCAACGAAGTGCCGATGTCGAGGATGGTTTGTGTGTATTGCTGAAGAGAAAGAATCGCATAATTATAGCAGAAAAGCGAGCTTCGGGCCATTGGCCCCTGGCAATTGGCTCTTGGCTTCCAAGGCAAATTACAAAGTGCCACTTGCCAACAGCCTTTTTGCCTTCCCGTCAGCTCGCTGTACGCTACCTCCATGCGCATCCTTGGCATCGATCCCGGCCTGTCTACAATCGGCATCGGGCTCATCGAAGTGACAAAAGGCGGACAGCCGGTTGCTGTCGAGTGGCTGACGATCGAAACGGAGCCGCACCTGCCGCTTGCTCTTCGCCTGAAGGAACTTGCGGAGGATCTGAAGAAATACATCGACGATGCGAAGCCCGATCTCGCCGTCGTGGAGAAGCTGTTCTTCTCGAGGAACAAGCGCACGGCGATGGATGTGTCACAGGCTCGTGGCGTGATCCTGGCAACACTTGCACAGAATGGGACCCAGATACTGGAGGCGACACCGCTCCAGCTCAAGACAGCGATCGCCGGTGACGGGCGAGCTGACAAGAAGCAGATGCAAGCGATGGTGAAACGCACACTGAAGCTGGAGGAAATCCCGACACCAGCCGATGCGGCGGATGCATTGGCATTGGCTTTATTCGGAGCATTCACCCCATACTCGCAGCTGGGACGCGGCGTCCCAGCTCCGGGCAAGGGCGCACAGTGCCGTCTCCAACGTTCCACTCTGTGATCTCATGGGGTAGCGACACGGGATGTGTTGCGGTGATCAGCACCTGATGACCCGATAACGACGTCAGCAAAGCCGATTGGTGACGGTCATCCAGTTCGGAGAGCACATCATCGAGCAGAATGACCGGGCGCTCGCCTCGCACCTCCTGAAAGAGCACTGCACTGGTGAGAAGCAGCGCGACGAGTGCGGCACGCTGCTGGCCGCGCGAGGCAAAAAGCGCGATGTTCCGGCCTGTCACCTCGAGATGCCAGTCATCACGATGCGGACCGACGATCGTCGTCTGCAACACCAGATCTCTGGCGCGAC
>CAYWEU010000017.1:0-1752 GCA_964457395.1 uncultured Candidatus Peribacteria bacterium | reverse complement strand
CAAGAAAAAACCAAAGTCGGACAACTCATCAAGGAAAAAATACCCCTGCTCGTTTTAGCGGCAGCATCGAGCGTTATCACGTACTTTGTTCAGCAAGCAGGCGGAGGGATGTCGACTCCGGAGAGTACAGCAATGAGTGTGCGCGCCGCTAATGCTGTAGATTCATATTTCGGTTACATCCTCAAGATGTTCTGGCCGGCGAACCTTGCCGTATTTTATCCCCATCTTGGAGAGATGTTGCCGGCGTGGAGAATTATTGGCGCCGCAGTCGCTTTGCTCGCGGTAACAGTTTTGGTCTTCAAACTCAGCACTCGATACCGTTATCTTGCCGTGGGTTGGCTCTGGTATCTCGGAACGCTGGTCCCGGTGATCGGCATCGTGCAAGTGGGAGCGCAGGCGATGGCTGACCGGTACACCTACATTCCGTTGATCGGTCTGTTTCTAATGTTAGTCTGGGGAATGGTGGACTTAACTGCGCATTGGCGCACTCGCAAGCTCGCGCTTGGTGGGGTTGGAACAGCCGTCGTTGGGGTTCTTGTGATTCTGACCTGGCAGCAAGTCGGGTACTGGAACAATGGCGAGCAGCTTTTCCGGCATGCGTTAGAGGTAACGGAGAATAACTGGCTCGCGCATAACAATCTTGCAACAGTACTTGAGAAGCAAGGCAAACTGCCGGAAGCGGAAGATCATCTTCTTCAGGGGCTGGAAATTCATGCCAATCTTCCGCTCGCACGGTATAATTTGGGAAATGTGTACTGGAAACAGGGCAAACGCGCAGAGGCAGTTGCTCAGTATCAACAAGCGCTTCAACTCAATTCCAGGTTGGCGAACGTTCATCTCAATTGGGGGCTTGTTCTCATGGAGCTGGATTCTCTGGACGGAGCGATTACCCACTACCGTGCCGCGCTGGAGATCGACCCGGAGTTTTCAAACGCCCACTACAATATAGCCATCGCGTTGGAGCGGCAGGGGAAGTATGATGAAGCGGTGGCTCACTTCCAGCAGGTCTTAAGAAATAATCCTCGCGATCAGGATGTGCTGAAGGCGTTGGAACGTCTTTCCTCGAAACAAAAAAACCAGCAGTAAACCCGACCGTTTCAAGCTTGCTTTTCTATTTGCAAAATGTGATATTAGCTCTGAAACGTAGCGAAAGGGTTTCATGTTTTCCCACCACAGTCACCTCTTTACTCTCGTTGTAGCACTCACTCTGTTCGTTCATTTTTGCTCTTTCTCCCAAGAGCCTCGAAGCACTGTGCCTATTCTCACCGCGGCGCGTGTCACAGAGCGCATGACGGTCGACGGCATCCTCACGGAAACAGTCTGGCAACGATCAGGAACGAAAGGCTTTATTCAGCGAGAGCCACGGGAAGGTTCGCCGGCATCGGAGGAGACGGAGGTCTGGGTGGCGTACGACGATGCGGCGCTGTACGTGGCTGCGCGGATGTACGACAGCCGGCCCGACTCGATCATCGGCAGGCTGGCAAGGAGAGATGAGAATTCTGAGTCAGACAAAATCGTCTTCGGCATAGACGCAGCGTTCGATAAACGAACGGCATACTATTTTGGTGTGAATCCTGAAGGAGCGGTTGAAGACGGGACATTGTTCAACGACAGCCAATTGAACGGGAGTTGGGATGGCGTGTGGGACGTCGCGGTAAGGACGGACGACCGCGGTTGGACAGCGGAGTTTCGTATCCCTTACTCACAACTCCGCTTCGCAAGACAAGACCGCTATGTGTGGGGTATCGAGTT
>CAYWEU010000016.1:0-6704 GCA_964457395.1 uncultured Candidatus Peribacteria bacterium | reverse complement strand
TCGCCAAAGACGCCACGGCGGCGCCGCGCAAGCTGGAAGCCATCATGTCCAGCTTCTCGCAGTTCAATGACAAAGACATCAACGAGTTCCACGGGCACCCGGTGTCCAGTGCCACATCGTTCGTCACCCGCTACCGCTCGCGCGTGCACGGCACGTCGTTCATCTTGAGCGCCAAGGAAGTCGCCACGCTGTATCACTTCCCGAACGCCGACTACGTCCCCCACGTGGTGCATGTGCTGGCGCGCAAATCTGAGCCGCCGCAGGATTTGCCCAAGATCGGGGAAGCGGACGTCAGCGGCTTTGGTATCACCAACTACCACAACAACTTCGTTCCGTTTGGCATCCGCCGCTCGGACCGCCGCCGGCACTTGTACGCCATCGGAAAATCCGGCTCGGGCAAAAGCAAGCTGCTGGAACTGCTCATCAACGAAGATATTCAAAATGGCGAGGGTATCGCGGTGCTCGACCCGCACGGCGACCTCATCGACGCGATCTTGCGGTACATCCCCAAGCACCGTATTGATGACGTTGTCCTGCTGGACCCTGCCGACACGGACTTTCCGATCGCGTTCAACCCGCTCGAAAAAGTCCCGGAGCCGCAGAAAATGCAGGTGACGATCGGGTTCTTGCAGATCTTCAAAAAACTCTTCGGCAGCAACTGGTCCGACCGTCTGGAGCACGTGCTGCGCTACACGACGTTGGCCTTGCTCGACAGCCCGAATACGACGGTGTTGAGTATTTTGAAAATGCTCACCGATAAAAACTACCGTCAGAAGATCGTCTCGCGCATACAAGACTCGGTGGTGAAGAGTTTCTGGGTCAGCGAGTTCGCCGCATGGTCCGAGAAGTTCGACGCCGATGCCATCACGCCGCTGCTCAACAAAGTCGGCCAATTCGTGGCGACCAACATGATCCGCAACATGATCGGCCAACCGGTGACCAAGTTTAAGATCCGCGACATCATGGACAAGAAAAAAATCCTGCTCATGAAAGTCTCCAAGGGACTGCTCGGCGAGGAAAACTCGTCGCTCATCGGCTCTATGTTCATCACCAAGCTCTACCAGGCCGCCATGGAGCGCGCGGACACGCCGGAGAGCGAACGCACGGACTTCTACCTGTACGTCGATGAGTTCCAGAACTTCGCCACCGATACGTTTGCGGAGATTCTCTCCGAGGCGCGCAAATATCGCCTGAATTTGACCATCGCGCACCAGTACATGGGCCAGCTGTCGGACGTCGTGCGCAAAACCGTGTTCGGCAACGTCGGCTCCATGGTGAGCTTCCGCGTGGGTGCCGAAGACGCGCTCATCTTGGAAGGCGAGTACAACCCGGTCTTCAAAGAGCGCGACATCATCAACCTCGGCGTGCGCGAGTTCTACACCAAGATGTCGGTAAACGGTGAGCTGCGCGAGGCGTTCTCTGGCCGCACGCTCAACGCACCGGAAGTAAAGGAAGACTTCACCAAGCAGATCATCGCCATGTCGCGCAAGAAGTACTGCATGCCCAAGAAGGACGTGGAGGACATGTTGCGCAAGTGGGACGAAGCCGCCTCGGAGCCTCCGAAGCCGGAGGAAATGTCTGCAGAGGAAGTATTTGAAGAGCCGTTGATCTAATCTGCTCGCGCAAGAAAAAGCCCACTTTCGCACTGGATGGCTTGCCGGCCGTAGCAACGCGAATCTGTGGAAGAAATAATTATCCGAAACTCCAGTGCTACAGCGGGCAGCCTTCGCGTTGCGAAGGCTGGCGGAGAGGGGGGGATTCGAACCCCCGATCCCCTTTCGGGGATACTCGCTTTCCAAGCGAGCGCACTAGGCCACTATGCGACCTCTCCGTGGGCGGGGACTGTACCCTATCCGAAATCGCCTGTCAGCTATCACACACCTCGCACGTGCTCTTCATGCAGCAGATCATCTGTTTCGACCATGCCATAACCGACACGACGAATGCGATGATCGCCAGCGATCCGGCTGACCCGCCGAATTGGATGCCGTCAGACACCATGTGCGTTTGGTACACGCCAAAGAGCGACGCAAGTGACGTGAGCAGCAGTAACACCGCGACGATCCACTTGGAAAGCAGACACGGAACCGAACACTTCTTGAAGTGATGGAAGAACATGGAAGAGGAAAGGAAAAGTAGGATGCAGTATATACCCCACAGACCAGCCCTGGCCAAATTGACACGGAGAACGTAGTCTAGTGACATGAAGATATCGCTCGATTGGTTGGCCGATTTCGTCGACTTCAAAGAAGATGATCCGCAAGCGATCGCCGACCGGCTGACGATCGGTGCAGGCGAAGTGGAGGAAGTCGAGACGCAAGGGGCATTGCTCAAGCACTGCGTCGTGGGCAAAGTCACAAACCTGCGCAAGCACCCGGGAGCAGACAAGCTTTCGCTGTGCGATGTTCAGACCGAGCAAGGGCCAAAGCAAGTCGTCTGCGGCGGAACGAACGTACACGAAGGCATGCTCGTGGCATTCGCACACGTCGGCGCGACGGTAAAGTGGCACGGCGGAGAAGCGATGACGCTTACGCTTGTAAAAATACGAGGGGAGCAAAGCGAGGGAATGATCTGCGCTGCCGAAGAGCTCGGCCTCGAACATATCTACCAAGCATCACCAGACGACGGTGATAGCCCAATTATGAATCTTTCGAAGCTCGAGGCCGGCACTCCTCTTCGCGATGCCCTCGGCCTAACCGACACCGTTTTGCATATCGACAACCACGCCATCACCAACCGGCCGGACTTGTTCTCGCACATCGGCGTCGCGCGCGAGCTGGTCGCACTGGGACTGGCAACATCGAAGAAGGGACCTGGGCCCAAGAAACCGACGTTCCCAAAAACATCCGCACCGTTCACCGTACACAACGACGCGAAAAACCTGGTCCCGTTCTATGCCGCATGCATGCTGCACATCGACAGCTTGGGAAAAACACCGGACTGGATGAAGCGCCGTCTGGAAGCCACCGGCTGGCGTTCGATCAACCTGCCGATCGACATCACCAACTACGTCCTCATGGAAGTCGGTATGCCGCTGCACGGTTTTGATACGGACGACTTAAAGGGCGACGTGCATCTGCGACAGTCCAAAAAAGGCGAGACGATGACAACGCTCGACGGCGTGCAACGACCCCTACCCGACGGCATGCTGGTCCTGAGCGATGACACCGGCATCTTTGACTTGTTTTGCATCATGGGCGGACTGCGAAGCTCGATGAAACAAAGCACCAAGAATATTCTACTGCAGGCGGCAATCCCAAGTGCTGTCGCCATCCGGCATGCGACCATCGCACTCGGTCACCGGACTGATGCCGCCACGGTGTACGAGAAGGGCGTGCCGCACTGTACGTCTCTGCAAGGGCTGCACCGTGCCATCGAGCTGTTTTTGGAGCTGTGTCCTGGTGCGCGCATCGCCTCGAAACACATGCAGTGGGGCACCGTCGGCAAACAGAAACCGGTGAAGATCTCGCACGAGCGCATCAACCGGACAATCGGCGAGGAGTTACCGGCAACGAAGATAAAGACAATATTGACCAACCTCGGATTCGCGGTCGGCAAATCCGGCACGTCGCTGTCGGTCACGCCGCCCGACTGGCGAAAAGACGTCACGCAGGCAGCGGACGTCATCGAGGAAATTGCACGTATTCATGGGTATGACCGTATCCCCGCCTCCGTCCCATCGGCAGAACTTGCGATCCCAAGGCGCGATGTGCGCCAGCACAACCTGCGCGATACGCTCAAAGAATGCCGTTATGTCGAGATGCTCCACCTGGCGTTTGCCAACACCACGATGCTCACGGCATTCGGCATGGAGACGATGGCAACGGTTTCGATCGAGAACCCGATCGGCGAAGAGACATCGCTCATGCGTCCGAGTTTGCTGCCGTCACTTGCGTTGACCGCGGGACAGCAACTGAAACACTGCGATGGCACGCTCAAGCTCTACGAGATCGGTCACGTGTTTGCGCCGGGGTCCGAGACGTCGCAGCTGTGCATGCTCGTGGCAGCCAAAGCAAAAACGACCCTCATGGATGACCCACTACTTGTGGCCAAAGCCGACTTGCAACACGCGTTCGGAGCACTCGGTTACGCGATCACTGTTGAGCAGAAGACCAGCGATCTGCCGTCGTACGCGCACCCCGGGCGCAGCGCGAAGATTCTATGTAACGGCACACTTGTCGGCCTGCTCACTCAGCTCAGCCCACAAGTACAAGCTGCTGCTGACCTCCCATACAGAACGGCCTGCGCGGTCATCGACTGGGACGCAGTGCTGGCGATAGAGCCGACTGTGCGCTTGGCAAAACCGCTGCCGTCGTTCCCTGCCGTCACCTACGACGAGACGCTCGCGATCGATCCGGGCATGCCGGCAAAGAAGCTCATCGAACACCTGCGCACGGCAAGCCCTCTGCTGGAATCAGTTGAGATCGTCAGTCTCTACCAACAACAAGACGACCGTCGAATGACGTTGCATTTTACATACAGAGCCAAGGACCGCACATTGCAACAGGATGAAACGGATGCGATGCATGCAAAAGTTCTCTCAGCGATCCGATCAGAATCACGAATCACGAAGTAAGAATCAAGAATTCTTCCTAATTCCTAATTCTTACTTCATAATTCTCTTCACGACTCCATGAAGATCTACACCCGCACCGGCGACTCCGGCAGCACCGGTCTGTTCGGCGGCACGCGCGTGTCAAAGTCATCACGACGTATGCATGCCTACGGCACGCTGGATGAACTCAATGCCTGTTTGGGAATCGTACTCGCCGAGGAGACGCTGCCGGAACTGCTGAGGCCGCAGCTGGAAACAATCCAGAGCATGCTCTTTTCTCTTGGTGCGGATTTAGCGACTCCACTCGAGAGTAGCGCCAGCATCTTGCGCATCGAGGCTGAGCAAGCAGATGTCCTGGAGCAGTGGATCGATGCAATGGAAGAACAGCTCACTCCACTGACACAGTTCATCTGTCCCGGTGGCGATGCAGTCGCAGCAACGCTGCACATGGCCCGCACCATCTGCAGGCGCGCAGAACGCTGGATCGTGGAACTCAAGGGGCATGAGGCCATCACTCCGGGGGTCCTGGTGTACGTCAATCGTCTCAGCGATTATTTGTTTGTCGCGGCACGCTATGCGAACAAGCAAAGCGGCGCACCGGAGCAGCCGGTGATCATCCCAAGAAAACGATAGCGCGGGTCTGTCAACTGACTGACGTCGGCAAAACAAAATTCATGTACGCGAAGATGAGAAACAGGACTGCCAACGGTATGGCGATCGACAGGGTGAGTGGCAACGCAAACTCTCTGTCCTGCCGCACACTGCGGTACAAACTGGAGCCGCCGTAGAGCATGCCCGCCAATATCAGCGGCAAATCGATGGAGCGGACAAGCGGCTGCACGATGTCCGTTGCAATATCTTTTTTGAGTAACACCACGCAGATAATCGCAATGACCCCGAGAAAGAAGAAGAGGAACTCGCTGCTGCGCTGGATGGCGTGGGACATAAGCACCGTACATGGTAGTCGTTATCGATATTTTCGTGAAGGACTTCGAGGAAATCGACGACTTCGAGGAAATCGAAGAAGAATCACTAATACCTGAGCCAGACAGCTCGAGCGCAGACGAATGCAACTTCGGAATTCATTCGGCAAGCGAGGGCTGTCTGGCGAAGCATGCATGCAAAATTTTCAAGAAAATCTCCTCGATTTCTTCGATTTCCTCGATTTCTTTGATTTCTTTATTTCAGCTTCTTCTGCACCGTCAACCTCTTTCTCCCCTGCCTGCGACGGCGTGTCAGCACGCGCCTGCCGCTTTTGGTCGCAATACGCGAACGGAAACCGTGCTTGCGAAGACGCCGACGCCATTTGAGCTTTCCTAACATGAGCCCGCAGAGAGTACAGAGGATTGTCGCATACGGTCAAGGGCTTTAACGTCAGCCAAAAAACAGAGTGATATTTCACCCGAACTACGTCACCATAGAGACATGCAACACATCCCCGAAAAACCGGCCGTCACGGACTTACCCGTTCTCGATGTCATCAAGCGTCGATGGAGTCCCCTTGCCTTCAGCCCTGAGCCAATCGAACTGGAAAACATCGCTGCGTTGTTCGAGGCAGCACGCTGGGCGCCAAGCAGTTACAACGAGCAGCCATGGCACTACCTCTACGCGACGAAAGATGACGGCGAGCAGCGCACACGACTCGAGTCACTGTTAGCCGAAGGCAACGCCTGGGCCAAAGACGCCTACATGCTCATCATCAGTTTCACGAAGAAGACGTTTGCGAGAAACGGCAAAGAAAACCGCCATGCGATGCACGACCTGGGGGCCGCCAGCGTGAGCATCACGCTGCAAGCGTGTCACATGGGACTCATGACGCACCAAATGGCAGGGTTTGATGTCGAGCACGCAAACAAAGTGCTTGGAGTACCCGCAGATTTTCTCCCAGGGTCGATGATGGCTGTGGGGTATCCCGGAGACCCGGCAAAACTAACGCCTGACTTGCTGGCACGAGAACAAGCGCCGCGAGCGCGAAAAGAGCAGCAGACGTTCGTGTTTCACGGGAAATGGGAAACGTGAGGTAAGGTATGTATTGTAGGTAAGGAATGTACGGTAGGTATACTACGTTCCGCGAAGTGCCTGCATTACTTACCTTACTTCCCTTACCCTCCTTACTTACCTTACCTCTGTATGTTCTCCGTCCAACGCC
>CAYWEU010000015.1:0-1763 GCA_964457395.1 uncultured Candidatus Peribacteria bacterium | reverse complement strand
CCCGGTACATCCAGCACCTCTTTCTTGATCATCTTCTTGCCATCGAACGTGTACACATACGGCGTACAGAGCCCGATTTCCATGCTCGCTGCTGCCTCTTTCCCCAGATTTTCCAAGTACTTCATGATCGGGCGAAGGCTATTGCCATGCGCGACAACAACGACGTTCTTTCCGGCTTCGATAAGCGGAAGAATGTACTGGAGGAAAAATGGCATTGTGCGTCGCTCGCAGTCGGCCATGCTCTCGCCGTTTGGTGGAGGGGTGTCGTAACTGCGCCGCCAGAGCTTTACTTGGTCAGCACCGTACTTCTCCGCAGTTTCGGCTTTGTTGAGCCCTTGCAAGTCCCCATAGTGACGCTCATTGAGCGCAGAATCGAACTCGGTTGGCAACTGCACACGCATGGCATCGAGAAGAATCGTCAGCGTGTCATTCGCACGCTTCAACCGCGATGTGAACGCGATATCGAACCTGAAGTCTTTCAATGCTTTTCCCGTCAACTGCGCATCAGTCATGCCTCGTGGCGTCAGCGGAACATCCGTCCAGCCGGTGAATCGGTTCTCGAGGTTCCAGGTAGATTGACCATGGCGAATCAACACGAGCGTAGACATGGACCAATACTACCATCGCATCAAAGATCGCAACAGCAGCGAAAGACCTACAACACTGATCGAAAAAATGCTATACTAGATGCCAATGGACATCGACAAACTCAAACATCACACTGCCAAACACCCCCTGACGTTCACGGTTGCCGTCGTTCTCTCGGTGATGGTTGTGACGATGGGCGCATTCCTCGGCCACGGATTCTTGCAACTGAAGGGCGCTCTGTCGGCGGAAGTCCCGAATGAATTGACGGTTGTGACGCTGTTGGAACAAGAAAATCCTGATACGAACGTCACCAATGTCAGCCCTATTCCGCAGCGCGACGAAAGCACGACGTATAATTTTACGTACACGCTCGAAAACGGCGATATCTATTTGGCGCGCATTGGCAAGCAGGTCGACGGAAACCAATGGGAGTTGAAACACACCGAACTACTGCATCGTAACGATGCTACCGGCGCTTTGTGATAAGAACCATCGCAGGAAATACAATCACTGCATTGATAATTCGTCGTAGTCTCGATGGCTGCAAGACCAATCGCCAAAGCCATTCCAGACCCGCAGCGCGCATCCACACCGGAGCGCGTTGTTGTACACCGGCAAGAAAGTCGAATGCCCCGCCGACACCCATCGCCAACCGCACACTGGACATGGCAGAAAGATTGCGTCGGATCCACAGCTCCTGTGCCGGTGAACCGTACGCGACAAATACCGTCCGAGCGCCGGATCGATTGATCATCGAAAGAATCTCATTCTCATCTTCTGCACGCGGCGACCCTGCGAATGTTCCAGCGATAAGAAGCGATGGATGCTGAAGCCTCAACCTGTCAGCTACTTTCTGCGCAATTCCGGGTGCCGCTCCGAGAAAAAATACTGGACCAACTTCGGACAGAGCGCAAAGCACTGGCAGCAAGTCGGTACCGGTCACGCGCGCAGGCAGCGGTGTCCCAGCACGACGAGCAGCCCACAGAAGTCCGGCGCCGTCTGACACATTGAGGTCGGACTCGCATAACACCTGCTTGAACTGCGCATTATGCGATGCCTCAACGAGCATTTCAGGATTGGGTGTCGCGACGTGATGCTGTTTACCATCGGCGAGAAGTAGTCGAATACGTTCGACCGCTTGCTCCATGCTCACCGCATCGATCGGAACGCCGAGA
>CAYWEU010000014.1:0-4610 GCA_964457395.1 uncultured Candidatus Peribacteria bacterium | reverse complement strand
CGCGTTACCGAAGCAAGAAGTGAATATTTCGAGAATATTCCCGTACCGCACGCACCACACACTGTCAGTTTCGTCGAAACGATCACGACCGAAACGAAATCGATGATCGATGGAGCTATAGCCGAGAGCATTGCTCAATTTTCGGAAACATCGGACGATGCGCGAAAAGGAATCCGCAGGGTTTTCTCTTTCTTGCGATCCTTGCCACGAGGTATCAAGAATTCGATGCGTCGCTTTTGGTCATTTGCTACACGTTCGCGATATGAATTTTTCCCCGAACGGGTACCTGCACAGCAACGCTCTAAGCTATACCTGTTCACGCTCGATAGCGTGCGTTTCGGCGGAACATTCGCGGTGATCTTCGTCACATTGTTCGTCGGCATCAACTACCAGAGCTTCTGGCAGATCACCAAGTCATACTTGGCACTCGACGTCGATGTGCACACCCAACAGGCACTGGAGCAACTGGTGAATGCCGAGGGTGCCGGTGGCACCGTCCAAGCCGCGGGTTTGCAGAAGCGACAGCGATACGAAGCCACGAGCTTGCTCAATTATTTGCCTGCCGTCGGACCGTTCGAAAACCGGCTCGTGATTTCCAAAATCGGCAAGAACGTGCCCATCGTGATGCCCAGCATGGAGTCGCTGATGCGCGAGGACTGGAAGCAGTTCGAGACGGACATTCAGTCTGCACTGCGATACGGCGTGGTGCATTACCCTGGTTCCGCTGCTCCGGGGCGAGCCGGGAACTTCTTCGTCACAGGCCACAGTTCGTACTACGCGTGGGACCCCGGCAAATACAAAGACGTCTTCGCGCGGTTGCACGAGTTGGCCATTGGCGACACGTACTCTGTCTACTACGGCGGGGACTTACACATGTACAAAATCATCAGCAAGAAAGAGGTGAAGCCGTCGAATGTCTCCGTGCTCGATCAGCCCACCGATAAGCGATTGTCGACACTCATGACATGCACACCCGTCGGCACCACGCTGTACAGGCTCGTCTTAACCGCGGAAGAGATCAGCCCAGCTACCGGCATAGCGCTGGAAGTCGGCGAGCGCAGCAAAGTCGCCGACGCACGGCCGAAGCCGGTGAAGCTGGGGGCACTGCCGATTTAGCTCCAACTTCTATCCATGCTTCGAAAACCGCATGAGCAGATGCATCGCCTGTTCTCTACTGCGCATGCGCAGCCGGAATGTGCTCATGAGTCTATGCACACTGAGCATCGACCAAAAGCCTTTTGTCGTCTGTTCGACAAGCAAGCCAGTCATAATCAGTAGGCCGCCGAGGACATGGAATTCTTGTATCTGTTCGCCCAAGAGCAGTACCGCGAAGAACAACCCTGCAAGAGGCATTGCGATTTCAACGAGTGCAAGCGTTGTCACGGGCAATCGATCGAGTGCTTGGTAGAAAAACGAAAGGCCGAGATATCGCGAGAAGAATCCGAAGCACACGAGGAGCAAGAGTTTCTCTGACGGAAAGTTGACAAACTCAGCAGTGAATCCATAGCCGATGGTCACGCTGATGATCAGCACCACCGCACACCCTGCGAGATTGCGAATAATGAGTGCGACCTCCGGCAGAATGTGCGAAAGATATTTCTTGAATAGCACCGAGCCAAGGCCCGAGACTTGTGTGGCAAGTAGAATGAGTAGATCGCCCGAATGTAAGCCGAGTGACGTCCCCATGCCACCGAGATTGATAACGAGAATACCGGCGATGATGATGGACACACCGATTTGCTGTAAATGACTGATGTGTTCGCGCAGCAAGAAGTGGCCAAAGATGAGCACCGCGATGACGTCTCCGCTGGAGAGCATGGATGCATTCACAGCCGTAGTCTGTTGCAAGCCCTTAAACCACAGCAGCGGCGCGGCAGCGGAGTTGAGTAGGCCGATAGCCGCGGCAATTGCGACGATTTTCCACGTCAACTTCGATGCAGCTCGCAATAACGGAAACAGCCCGAATGTGAGCACGACGAACATGGCCGTGAGCAATTCGCTGATAAGCAGCAACGACACTGGTGACAGAAACGGGGTCAATCCCTTGGCAAGCGCGCTGTACGTGCCCAAGCTGATGAGCGAGCCGAAAGCGAACAGCATGCCTGTTCTATGCTGGTTTTTGCCGGTAAGCGAGAGCGAGAACATGTGTGTTGTTTTGTACTTGATATTATACTACTTTCATAAGATTTTGCAATAGATAGCTGTCGTCGCTATTCACCTGTGTAGCGTTCCGAATAAGTGCGATATACTGCATACCGTTGCCGGGGTGGCGAAATGGTAGACGCGAGGGACTTAAAATCCCTTATCCTGTTACACGGATGTGTGGGTTCAATTCCCACCCCCGGCACCATATCTTCCACCTGACGTTGCAGAAAAGAAATATCAAGAGTAGACAGTACCTCCTATGACACCGCATCGTTTCTTCCCTGGAGCACAGGGAACCGAAGCTAACATCGTCGTCCCCATCACAGACCTCAGTCTGCGAGAACCAGACGGCCATGCCATCACTCATGATTGCATCAGAAAACTTGAGGCAGAAACAGCTGAGGTACGTGCGGAACTGCAGCGGCATGATTTTGCGAAAGGAAACAAGATTTCCTGTGAGATGAAAATCTCCGAAGTAACAGATAAGGTCATACGCCTCCTTTTGCATCGTGGCTCTATGGGAAGATTCCAGATCTCTCTGGAATTTCCACAAACACCTGCGCTTCTCGAGAGAAAGCCAAAAACACTCGAAGAATTTCTGGCAATCATCGCCGAAGAAATGATGGGTGGAAACATTTCCAACATGGTGAGATCAAAGGCACATATCGCTCAGGCTGACTTAGGGGCACGTTCACATCACATCTTTTCCCCTTATGATCGTTACTTCACCCCTTGGCTACAGCAGCAGCAAGAGAAAACTGGCAATCGTTTCACACTCACCGAACTCTCAAACATCTCCAGTCGTACCGGCGTCGCGTTTCCCTATCGCACGAATGGCGAGCAAAGCCAACTCTTTGCAATCAACACACCGCAAGGATCAACTATCGATCCGATGCGCCCTTTTGTAAGAAAGTTGCGTGACTGCACTTTTGTCTCTGTCTCCGAGGGCATTGGTGCCGTTCTCGAAGAATCTGGAATTCATGTCTCACAACTCTTTAATCCTACCAATGCACTACATGTAGAATCTGCGATCGAGTTGCTCAAACGCAAAAAAAACGGAACATCGAGAGATTTGATTTTTGTGAATGACAGCGAATGGGATCTATGGATTCGTGTCATGGAAAATCGTGTGAGTGGCACTGCGCTTCAGGAACTTCCCACGGCGCTGTTTCCTTCCCCATTTAAGCTAGAAAACAAGAATGCGATTGATCCCGCAGCAGTCACTATCGCAAGCCAAAACCATCTGCGAATCATCCACGTCGCCGAACCTCCTTCGACGGATCACATCACCTGTAGAATCGGCATCGGGTGCGGGCCGAAGGGGGGACAGTATTTGTTTCAGTGCGATGGGAAACACTATGTTGGAGCAATCGATACACCATCCGATCACGGTGCCGCTTCTCTCATCACTCTACTGGGACAACAAGAACTTGTAAGTACGGCGATACGGGACGTCATGGGTGCCGGTGATGCCGCAGCAGTCGCAGCAACGATGTCGGTTCACTATGAGCCTCTCGAACGCATTATTGCTGCTCGCGACCCGAATCTTAGTAATGATCGACAGAAAATTGCTGCCATGGCATTCACAGCGATACTCGGACGAGTGTTCGGTGAACTCGCATTCCGCTCACGCGGGCGTGATCTCACCAATGTTCCCGTGGAGGCATTCCCGCGCATCTTTGATGCCACTCTGGACAAGGCAATCGCGGCAGCGTATAAAATCACCTTGCTGCCAAAAATACCAAGTTCCGTGTACGAAGATCCCGAGTGGGATCTGCATTTCACCGTATGGGAACTGGAAGAATAAAAGTGGCGACCTTTTTGTTAGATCGGTCAGTTCCAGCACCCTGCAACAATCGAAAATCGTCACTCCCCCATCTCCCCCACCATGTTTTTCTCCATCAATTCTCGCAATTTTTTGTGATCTTTCGTTTGGGTCAGTGCCCACATGAGTTTGACGACTGCGCATTCGTACGTCATGTCTTTGCCGGAGATGACGCCGATTTCCTCTAGCACAAGCTGTTTTCTGTACATGTGCAAGTCGATGGACGAGCGCAACAGCTGGGACGTGATGACGATGGGGATGCCCGCGGCTTCCACGCGCCGCAACCACGGGAACAGCCGCTCGGGCAACATGCCTTGGCCGTATGCGCGCACGACGAGTCCGCTGGGTTTCGCTTTCAAAATCGCATCGAAGTACGTCGGCGGCATGCCCGGGTGCAGCGTGATGGATACGACGTTGGCATCGAACGACGGCTTGTAGAGTAACGCGCGCTTGCGTCTGACCGTGCGCCACGGGTGCAAGTGCACGGCTTGGTTGAACTCAGCAAGCGGAGGCAGCATCGGTGTCACGAATGTCTGGATGATGGACTGATCGACTTTCTTGGCGCGCACACCACGCAGCACCTGTGGACCCAGAACAACGCACACTTCTGCGATGTCCATCTGCGCGGCGCGGATGGCGA
>CAYWEU010000013.1:0-2039 GCA_964457395.1 uncultured Candidatus Peribacteria bacterium | reverse complement strand
AGTGGCTGCCCCTCCCCCGAGTCTGAGACTAACTGGGAGTGTCTCACGACACCACCCGCTACTTTGAGAAGACCGGCATGAGGGTACAGAAGAGTTTCTAGGACGTAGCCCTTGCGGGGGCTACTGTTTCCCGCCGAGAATGTTCCACGGGAAACATTGCTCCTCAATAGGTATTTGGTGCAGCCCGCAGGCTGTGACCAGCAACCGCAATCAAGTCAGCCTCGACCGCTTGGTACCGACGCTTCACTATGTGTTTCTCGGACGGCCACCCCGCCCCCGCGATGCATCCGTCTGCCCTCTTGACACCGGAGCCCTGATAGGTGTTAGCCAGCGTTCTCGGTGTAGGCTGATTTGGCCCGAAGGGCTCGCTTGGCGCTGTACATGCTGGTGTCTTCGCAGACTTGGGGTTCATGTTCTGTTCCATTGATCAGCTTAAGGAACTGCAAATCGGCTTTAGAAAAAAGATCGTTGTTTTCGTGTGTCAAGCGGCGAGCGGCTAGGCGGCAGTAGTCTCGGTCGATCTCGACGCCGATACTGTTGCGATGACACTTCAAGGCAGCAACCATAGTCGTGCCGGTGCCGCAAAACGGGTCGACAACGGTGTCACCCCAGAAAGAAAACATTCGGACAAGCCGGGATGCGAGTTCGAGGGGAAAGGGTGCCGGATGCTCGCGAGTGGAGGCTCCAGTGATGTTCCAGAACTGTCGGAACCAGGCATCGTAGTCCTTCTTGTCAATCATGGAGAATCGGCGTTGCTCAAGGGTCGGTTGGCGATAGCCGCCAGGCTTACGCTGCATGAGGATGAACCCAATATCGTTCTTGATGATAGCGTTCGGTTCGTAGGGCTTGCCGAGAAACTTCGTACCGTTCTGGACTTCGTAGTTGGCGTTTGCGATCTTGTACCAGATAATCGGATTAAGATTGTCGAATCCCAAACGTCGGCAAATGACGCAGATGTCAGCGTGGAGGGGAAAGACGACATGTCGACCGAATTGCCGACGCGAGAGACAGACATCGCCAACGACACAGACGAGCCGCCCTCCGGGCACCAACACGCGAAAGCACTCATTAAAGACTTTCCCAAGCTCGGTAAGGAAGGTCTCATAGTCATTGATATGCCCAAGTTGGCCTTCGCTCTCGTTGTACCTCTTGAGATTCCAATACGGTGGAGAGGTAACGACGAGGTGTACGGACTCATCGGGAATGAAGGGCATGCTGCGAGCATCTGCCTGAATGAGTCGATGGAGAGTTTTCTGCTCATCAAGGGCGTGCGGTGATGTCATATTGGGCAACCTAACCTCTACTATAAGCGCTGGCATGGGCAGTAAGAGATCGTGCGAAGACTTCGAAGGTGAGATCTTCGGCGGGTTCAGAGAACACACCTTCAAGGCCGCTGTCACGAGCCGACAGCAGAAAAGCCGCTGCGTTGTAATGTCTCTCCCTGACGAGCTTTCGGCAGAACAATTCGTAACGTCGCGCGTAGGAAGCTTTGACGAACTCGGGAAAGACCTTGAAGTGAGGCTCTACGACCCGGACTGGCAGGCGTGATTTTGCACTGTCTTCAAGCAGAAACAGATAGCCAAGCCATGGCCGCACCGTTTTGTTAAAAGCACCCTCGCGATAGGCCGTCCAAAGGTCGAGAGCGGTGCCCATTGCCTCTTCGGTGCGGTTGTTGAAGTTGTTCCCGAAGGACGGCCCACGCTGCGACTTGAATTCGAGCGCCGCGACCAGGTGTCCGCGGTCGACGACGAGCATGTCCCACTCCTTCGTCGGACGGAAGTAGCCTGGGATCTCGAGCTTGGCCTCGACGTAGATGCTCGCTCCGGGCATTCCGTTAGCTTCCGCGACGGCGCTCACCAGTTGGCAAAACCCGTCCATTTGCTTGCCGCCGGTCACCGCCGCGCGGCGTCCGCGGTCGGCACTTGAGGTGGACTGCTTCTTCGATTGGTGTTCGAGTGCGCGCCAGTAGTGGGCGATCACGTCGCTGAACAGCTGGCTCCAGGGAGCGGGAAGGTGCACCGGCACGGTGCGAGAATACT
>CAYWEU010000012.1:0-1772 GCA_964457395.1 uncultured Candidatus Peribacteria bacterium | reverse complement strand
GCTGACGGCTTTCTCGGCATGTTGCTCCATCTCGCGGACAAGCATGCTCGTCAACCACAGGAACAGCGGAAACACCACGATCAACGAGGCCATCCACCAACGCAGGTTCGAGGATTCGTACTCATTTGCATAGAGGTAACTCTGCTGTGCCGCATCCGGGAACAACCGATCGATGTACGAGAACAGCAGCACGATGACGCTGATGAGCGTCGTATAGAGGCAGGCGAATGTCAGCAGGTGGAAGAATGCATCTCTCGCGCTTCCTGCATCTGTCGGCAGCGGCACAGGCATATCCAAAGTCTCCGATGTCAGCGCTTGCGCGATGTCTTTTTCTTTCCATCCGGCGGACAGCAGCAGCATGCGGATCGTCGCATGGTCCATGCCTTTTTGTCTGGCATGAGCGATAAAGTCGTGAAGACGGGAATCCATGGGGATAAATGTATAATGAAAAATGTATAATGTACAATGCGTGTTCATGAAAATCCTCCTTGCAATGTCCGGCGGTATCGACTCCAGCGTTGTCGCGCACTTGCTGCGAGAGCAAGGCCACGACGTCGTCGGTGTGCGGTTTACGCTGTGGTCGGACCCGCTGGCACCGGCAATCGCTCAGATCTTGCCGAGCAAGTGCTGCAATGCGCAGACCGCGCACCGCGCGGCACAGACTGCGAAGACGCTCGGCATTGCGTTGCATATCGTCGATCTCGAAGCCGAATTTAAGCGCTTGGTTGTCGACCCGTTTCTGGAGGAATACAAGGAGGGAAAAACTCCCAACCCGTGCATCGGGTGCAACCGAAACATAAAATTTGGAAAGCTCCTCGAGCTCATGCACGAACTTGGTTGTGAAAAACTCGCAACCGGGCACTACGCCAGAGTCGCAACCGAGCGCATGCCGGACGGGACGCAGCGTTCGCTGCTGCTCGAAGCAACTGATGCCACGAAAGACCAGAGTTATTATTTGTACGGCCTGACACAGCAACAGTTACAGCACTGCGTCTTTCCGCTGGGGGCAATGCGAAAACAAGAAGTCTATGCGCTTGCGCGCCACTACGGCGTGCCGCTGCCGGTGGAATACAAAGAGAGTCAAGATCTTTGCTTTTTCCCAGAAAAGACTCCGACCGAGTTTCTGCGCCGACATTTGCGCGACACGCTGCAACCCGGGCCCATCGTCCGACGCGACGGCACCGTCGTCGGTACGCACGAGGGCTTGGCACTCTACACAGTAGGCCAGCGCAGAGGCTTAAAGGTCGGAGGGCTGAAAGTGCCTCTGGAAGTCGTTGAAAAACGCATGGAGGACAATTCGCTGATCGTGACCGATAAAGATACTGAGCACGTTACCCGTGTCTCGCTGCAAGACATGCGGTTCGTCAGTTGGCAGCCGCAAGCAGACAACGCTGAACCGTTTGAGTACCGCGTGCGGTCGCTCAGCCCTAGAAGAAGCGGTTTTTTGACCATCAACGGTACCGTTGGCTCGTTCGACTTTGCAAGTCCTATGGGTCCGCAGGCACCTGGGCAATCGCTGGTGTTGTACCGCGCACACGAGGTTGTGGGCGGTGGGGTGATGTGCTGAGAGCGGATTTGACATTTGTACCATCTATTTTTTGTTATACTCCCTACACGTTCTCAACTCTACCATTTTGTGGTACAATACTCAGCTATTCTATGCACAACGAACAGAACCAAAAACGTGTCGAATACGACCACAACGGCAATATCATTCTAAGAGTTGCTGATCAAACGGCAGAGCAGCCTGTTCATGCGCCTCGGCAATCTCG
>CAYWEU010000011.1:0-3519 GCA_964457395.1 uncultured Candidatus Peribacteria bacterium | reverse complement strand
TGAAGATTGTTGCAACGTGATCGATCGCCATAAACCCGATGTTGTGGCGGGTGGACTTGTACGTTTTGCCGGGATTGCCCAAACCGACGAGGAGAAACTGAGGACGCATTGGGAAAAGTATAGCAGAAAGTGGAATGTTGGACTTGCAACCTAGGACAATTGCCATGTCCTAACTCCTCGACTTCTCCGCAGCGTCTTTCTGCATCGACCCTGCCACGAATTCCGCCAGGATATTCTGCACGGTTTTTGCGTCTTTGAGATTCTTCGAATGCATGTAGTTTTCCAGGCATTCCAAAATGACTCTCTCCACTTGCTTTGGTTTCTTGACAAACGGCATGGCAATGGCCTCGCCTGTCGAAATCTTCTCGATAGCGATGTCCCCTATATTCAGCAGCGTTTGCACGATGCCTTGTATTTCGTAGCTGACGGCCTCGATGTCGCTGTACAGAATGCGCGAGGATTCTCTATGAAACCACCCGTGCCACTCCAGGTCTATCACTCCTTTATTGGTAATAATCCACGTGTCCAAATAATAATCGAGGAAATTACGAATCCACCACACAGTGCTGGCCATGCTGATGATCGCTACTGCGTAGAAGACGTACGTATCGGGGATCGATACAAGCAACAGCCAGGCACCTGCAAACAATGCCGAGGGCCAAAAAAGCTCGCGCAGTCCCAGCAGCCAATGCTTATGCACGACCAGGCGGATGACCTCTTCGTCATCCAGATGTCTGTGGAAGAAAAACGACTCGAGCATTGAGAGGAAGTGTACACCTTTGCATCTTCTCTGGTATACTGAATGCGTATGTCAACACATGAAGTCCGAAAGCGCAGTCTGTGGTTTCACCTGTTTGACGTCACGCTCAATATTCTGATCATCGTGGCGATCGTTGCGTTCATCAGGACGTTTGTCGTGTCTCCGTTTCAGATCGAAGGAAACTCGATGGTCGACACACTCGAACACAAAGAGTACATCGTCATCAACAAATTCCGGTACTTTTTCTCGACGCCCAGCCGTGGCGACATCGCGGTGTTTAGACCTCCCACGGACCAGGGGAAATTTTACGTCAAGCGTGTGATAGGCCTGCCGGGAGAGACGATTGTCATACGCGGTGGCTACGTGTATCTGCGCGAGCCCAAGAAAGGAGACGTCAAACTCAATGAGCCGTACTTAAGCGAGTCGAATGCTGGCAGGACATTTCGCTTTCCCATCAACAGTGGCGATGTCTTGGAAGAGGCGTTCGAGGTTCCCAAAGGAGAGTATTTCATGCTCGGAGACAATCGCCAGGCCAGCCTGGATTCTCGCAGCTTCTCGCATCTCGGCTCGCAACAAAGTGCTTTCGTTCCCCAAAACAGCATCAAAGGAAGTTTTTGGTTCGTCGCACTACCTATCCCGAAGATCCATGCCTTCGAGCCGCCGACGTACGGGCTGTAAGATGAGTTTTTTGGCCTTGCAGTAGCCGTGGTTTTTGCGTAGTCTACGTCTGGCCGAGAGGCTTTTTTGCATACTCCCTTGCTCTCGCCCTACCACATCATGAACAGCTTCATTTCGTATGTGCGCGGCAGCCTAGAAGAACTCAGGCTCGTTCGCTGGCCTACGCAGCAACAGGCTATCCGCCTCACACTCATCACGCTCGTGTTCATCGCAGTCTCCTCTACCTTCTTCGGCCTTGTCGACTCGATGTTCACAGAACTCGTCCGATTGACTCTCCGCTAGTTCATCATTTTTCTTTTCCATGGCAAAACAAGATCCATCAGCCGGTAGAAATTGGTACGTGATCCACACGTACTCCGGGTACGAGGACAGTGTGAAGAAAGCCCTCGAACAACGATCCGAAACACTGGGGATGAAAGACTACGTCTTCAGCGTCGTCGTTCCGAAAGAGAAGCAAATCATCTTCAAAAAAGGCGAACCGATCGAAGAAGAACGCAAACTGTTTCCCGGGTACGTACTAGTCGATATGATCGTGACCGATGACAGTTGGTACATGGTCCGCAATACTCCCAACGTCACCGGCTTCGTGGGGTCTGGCAATATTCCTGTTCCTGTCACGCTGGAAGAATTTGGGGTCATCGAACGCAGAGTCGGCGAGCAGAGTGCGAAGTTTAAAAGCGACTTCCAGGTTGGCGATCTTGTCGTCATCATCGATGGACCGTTTAAAAACTATGAGGGAACTATCGACGCTGTTGATGTGGACAAGGGCAAGCTGACTGTGCTGGTGCTCATCTTCGATCGCGATACTCCGGTGGAACTGGACTTTACACAGGTAAGAAAGAAATAGTCGTTGCAAACTGGATGTCTGTGAAAGCATTCGTCGGATTCTTTTCTTAATGCTACACTCCCATCGTCTTCTTCCTCTTCTTTTCATGCGCACTATTCAGAAAGTTCTCCTGGTTGCAGTAGTCTTTGCCATTCCTGCTTCTGCTTTTGCTCTCGAGGGCTCTGGCCCCCGGGCGAGCGTTACAGGGACCATCCAAGAACTGCGCATAACCGACGCACAGAAATTCAACGAAATGGGTGGCGAGGCGGTCATCAAGTCCACAAACGGACAACTCGTCACAGTTCTCTTTGAGAAAGAATCGAAAATCATCACCGAAGGCAGACTCAGCCGCAAGAACTTTGTGCCGAGTGATCTGCGCACCACAATGAGCGTGCGCGTCAGCGGACGTCGCGTGGACAGTAAGACGCTTATCGTCACGTTGCTTACGATCATTAATGCCGAGCTAAATCCGATATTGAGCGGCAACGGCACGCTCCAAAGCGTCAACGGTAATGCCGTGACACTCGTCATGAGCAACGGAGAGATGAAAACATTCACTCTCACCAACGAAACAGAAGTCTACATCAGCTATACCATCTGGGGTCCCAGCGGACTGAGTTTGCTCGGCAAAAGCGTTCAGTTCACGCTCAACCAGACCGACCTCTCTCAGCTTCGTATCTTGCGTATTCTGGGGACAGTCGACCCTGTGCGAACACAGAAACCTACGAGCATAGAACTGGGACGTCGGAGCGCAAATTAGGCGGCACGTTGCCTGCGCATTGTCCGGAGCTTTAGTGCGAGCGCGCTGCCCAGCACGATCGACTGCACGACCTGCGCGGTGACGTACGCCGCGACAAGTGAGTACACCCCAAGGACTGGAGCAGACAGGTACCCGCACGTGACGGCGATGGTGCAGCTGAAGATGCTGCTGACAGCCGGCCACGTCGTATTTTTTAACGAATAGAATGATCGCAGAAGCACATGGTTCGTGCTCTCGAACGGCACTGCTATAGCGTAGATCACAAGCAGCTGGGTAAATACCATGCTCACCGATGGTTGCAGTCGCAAGATCCACACTGCCACCGGTGACAGCACAGCCATGGCGATCGCTCCGGGTATGGCTATGCCAAGGTTGTAAACGATGGCACTGCGGACATTCGAGGAAAATCTCTGCGTGTCATTTCTCGCAGCGGCTTGGCTCAGCAGAGAGAAAACAGACTGCGCGATAGCGATACCAACAAATCCGGGGATGACC
>CAYWEU010000010.1:0-5707 GCA_964457395.1 uncultured Candidatus Peribacteria bacterium | reverse complement strand
TCGGACGTTGAACAATCTCTCACTCATCCGACCTGCTGCTTCGTCCATTTTCTGATGATAGCCATGACGCAGCGGCTGCACTCGTACGCCATACATATGCACGATGATACCAAACACAGGTAAAAACAGGAAAAAGACGAGCGCGGGAATCCATCCTACCCAGATGAGAACCGAGAGTGTGATGACTAGCTGTATGACAGTCGGAACCAGTTCTTTTCCGGTAAAGTAGATCAACTCGGCCATTCGGTCGCTGCCTTTGTGAAGCGCGTGAATGACAGAGCCCGTGTTGTTCCGTTCGTGGTACCCCAGCGGCAGCGCGAGTAATTTTTGCGATACTCGTTGCAGCAAAAATACTTCGCTGTCAAAGCCTAAATTTGCGGATTCAAATTCTATCGAGTTATCCAACAGCGATACGATGGCTGATCCGATGAAGAGTAAACCGATGAGCATTAGAAGACGTGGCACGCTCGATGGTGAAAATCGTAGTATCGTGTCGATGACGATGGCGAGCACCGCCGCAGGCAACAGCTTGAGCAATTCACACAAAACGATCTTGAGGACCAGCCAGTACGCTCGCCTGTGAAAACAAGAAAGAAGACGCCAGAGATCTCGAATGACGTTGAGGTACATATGCGGAAAGAGTATAGCGGAAGTTGGTGTAGGTGTTAGAAAATTAGACAAGGAAATCGAACCTGCCTGCCGGCAGGCAGGGATATCGAGGATCTAGATTATGTTCCTCGATTTCTTCTATCAACACACACACTCCGACGAGCAACACACCGGGCACGATTCTGTCATCGTTCCACCGCTTAGATATGCACGGACAGCTCGTCGAGGAGACAGCATCGACAGATAGACTTTCATATCGGCAGCACGGCGAAGCAACCACCCTAGGCGCCCGTAGACTTTCCAGCGTCCCCACACAACGACTGCCCAGCCAGACCCGACGGGCATGGCGTACACGGGTAGTGCAGGCACAGATGGGTACAGTGTTTTGTTCTGCATCTTGCGCGAGATGCACTC
Organism: uncultured Candidatus Peribacteria bacterium; assembly: GCA_964457395.1. GTDB lineage: Bacteria > Patescibacteriota > Gracilibacteria > Peribacterales > Peribacteraceae > CAVZXD01. The sequence continues at coordinate 4,684 of CAYWEU010000010.1, read as the reverse complement.
AGCGACAAAAGCGCCGTCGCGCACTGCCGTCTGGGCCATGCCCGAGTACTGTGTCGCGGCGGCATCTCCGATGACGTAGACATCGTCGTGACCCATGGATTGCAGATAGTCATCCACGATAGCTTTACCACGAGCATCGACAATGAGCCCCTCGATGGCAGACAGCAGAGAACTGGCCTTGAGTCCTGCCGTCCATACAACGGTTTTTGTCTGTACCTGCATATCCTGCAGAGACACGGTCTCGTCCTCTTCGCCAAGAACCTTGCGAGCGAGCAGTACATTCACACCCAGGCTTTGCAACCTCTTGAGTACTCGCTGCGACACGCTTTCTGGAAGGGTTGGCAGCAGCCTCGGCATCGCTTCGATGAGATCAATGGCGATCATCGATGAAGGCAGTTTGTGCTTCTTCGCGATCGTCTTAGCGTATACCGCCAGCTCTCCTGCGAGCTCCACGCCGCTGGCTCCACCACCGATGATGACGATGCGACCAGACGGTGCTTGCGATTCGTTGTGTTTGCTCGCAGCTTCGAAAATTTCATGCAGATGGCGCTTGAGTTCCAGCGCTTCGTTCGCCGACTTCATGCCATGAGACTTTTCCTTGACTCCCGGGATGCCAAAGTACGCAGTCTCGCACCCCACCGCAATGACTAGCGAGTCGAACCTGTACGTAAAACCGCTGTCGCCATGAACGACGTTGCCGCGTAGATCCACTGTTGCGACTTTATCGATGATCACTTTCACGCTGGTACCATCAAAAATTTCCCGGTATGGAATGCACGCTTCCATCGGCGAATGTCCGGTGACGACGCGGTACAGTGCCGCGTGATACTCCAAGTACGGCTTGTCAGTGATCAATGTGATGCACACGGGCAAACGCTTGTTGTGCAAATCTAACGCAGCGCGCACTCCGCCGAAACCCCCGCCGATAATGACGATCTTCTGTGGAGGAGAACTGAGTGTCATGTGCAAGTGAATTTGTAGATATTATAGCATAAATATGACTATAAGTCTATTTTGAAACTGCTATAGACACAGAATCCTGCTGCGTTCCACCCCTGACCTCAATCGCATAGCTTCCCGCCTTTGGAGGATGCCAATTCAGTCTAAAATCTGGCGCAGAAGCGGTTCCAATCAGCTTTCCATCAACAAACCACTGCACGGTTTGCACCCCTGCATCAGCCATGGCTTCCATCACTATATTCTCGTGATCATCCGGGATCATCGGATCCAGGAGAAAGCTGTCACCAGGCTGCGGGCGAGTAATTGTGAGGCCAGTAAATGAGGGCTCCGAATCTTGTATGTGAGCACACAATGGCGACTGCACGGTCGGAGGCTCTTTCAGCCCGGAATCTCTTGCCCATTTGCGTACTTCCGGTGGAAAGATCGCGAAGACTTCTTGTCGCGTGAACTGCGGCTGACAACCATTACCAAGTAAGCCGTTGCGTACATCGATGGTTACTGCTTTGTGCATGTCGTCTTGACGAGTCGGTTGCGTGCCTTGAATGAATTTCTCGCGTACTGTCTGCCGGCACAGGTTTGAAGGGAGCAAGCCGGATAATTTGCAGACGTCGACGTCGACGATGTTGGAGAGTGTTACAAACCCACGTTTTGGCGAGTGCGTGGAAGCGGCTTCCATAATGTCGTGGAAGATCGGTCCCGCGCCAGTGATGCCCGATGTCCCTTTCATCGGCGAATTGTCGGCATTGCCGACCCAGACTCCGACGATGCGGTCAGGGGTAAATCCGACAGTCCAGTTGTCGCGGGAATTGCGTGTTGTTCCCGTTTTGGCAGCGACGGGAAAGTCGAACTCCAGAGGACCGTTGCGTCCGAACTCGGCGCTCCTTGCGGCATTGTCACTCAGAATATCGGCAATCAGCCACGCCACACTCGGGTCGAGAATTTTCTCACCGTCGATGATCGGGTCGTTCAAGACTGCCCGTGGGACCAGCGTTGTGCCACCGCGAGCAAAAATGGCATAGGCTTGCGCCAATTCGAGCAATCGCACTTCTGCGTCACCGAGTGTCAGCGCCAAGCCGTAATGCTCCGGAGATTCATCGAGAGTCGTGAGCCCGGCTTTTTGGAGGAATGACAACAGGCTCGGGACTCCGACGTGCTCCATGACTTTGATCGCTGCGATGTTGTACGAATTCGCCAGCGCCTCCCGCAACCGGACCAAGCCGTGATACCCGTAGTCGTAGTTGCGCGGGATGTACGGGTTACCTTCTTGTGTGCGAAACTGTGTTTCGACGTCGGCGACCGTTGTCGCGGCTGAATAATCTCGAGACAAGGCGAGTGCATACGTAAAGGGCTTCATGGTCGAGCCGGGTTGCCTTGGGGCAAGAGCCACATTGACGGCACCATCGTGCTCTGCGTTAAAATAGTCGGCAGAGCCGACCATCGACAAAACATCGCCTGTTTTTGCATCGAGTACCACTGCGGCTGCCGATGTGACGTTTTTGTCGTTGAGCAATGCGAGTTTTGTAGCGATAATCTGCTCGACATCGGACTGTAACGCAAGGTCGAGGGTCGTGCGGACGTCGTTCGATGTTTTAAAAAGTTCCGGTCGCTCCTGCTGCAGCCAAAATACGAAATGCGGTGCTCGGATGTCGATGCGGTCGTGTGCCAGCTCGATCGGTTGTGCTTTTGCGTCTTCATACGTGACCTTGTCGACAAGTTCTTGGTCCACCATCGCTGCAAGTACCAGCTCTTGGCGGGCTTTGGCCCCTTTCATGTTGATAAAAGGATCGAGCGAGCTGGGAGACTGCGGCAGTCCTGCAAGAAGCGCGCTTTCGGCCAGCGAGAGCAGCCTCGCATCTTTGCCAAAGTACGTGGTACTGGCCGACTGCAGTCCGTATGCTCTATGTCCAAAATACGCGGTGTTGATGTATTCTTCGAGGATATCGTCTTTGTTCATGCGTGCGTCGAGGCGCAGCGCCAAATATGCCTCGTAGATTTTGTACAAAAAGCCGCGACTTTTTGGTTGCAGTTTGTTCCGTACCAATTGTTGCGTGATGGTACTGCCGCCGGAGACGATGCGGCCAGAAGAAAGATTGACGATAACAGACCGTGCGATGCCGCGTGGGCTTACTCCTACATGTCCATAAAATCCTTTGTCTTCGATAGCGAGCAAAGCGTTTCTAAATGACTGGGGAATGTCGCGGAGCGCTATGTGTTGCTTCAAGCCGACAGCCGCATCTCGCACTTCGTAGAGAAGTGCGCCGTTGCGGTCGGTGATGCGGATGGAGGACGCAGAAAGAGGCTCGAGAAGCTTGGAAGGTAATGGTACTAGCAGAAGGAATCCAACGAATCCAAGGAACCCAAAGAGTCCAAGAAACCTCAGTGGATTCCTTGGATTCCGTAGTCTCTTTGGATTCTTTTCACTGGCACTCATTCGCCAATCGTAAGCCACGAACCGCCTGTTTGCCCGAACGTTTCGGGGAAGTACATCTCCCACGCGCGGGCCGGGCGGTAGCGGAACGTTCCCGGCAAGGTTGCGCGGACGAGATACTCGTATTCGTAGACACCGGCGGGCAAGTCGTCGGCGAACAAGAACACTTGATCGTCGCGGAACTCTTTGTGGTTAAACCTCCAGAGCCCGTTGAGCCAATAATCGTACGTCCAATACCCTGGATTTTTCTCTTGGTTAACAGTGCCCGACAGCAAGTCCTGTTGCGCTGTTTTCAGCGAAAAGTCGATAGCCTCGAAACCGGCAGGCAAGGGACTTTCCACGGCGACGAAGTGTCTGTCTTCCGGAACCGAAATCGTGAGCTTTACTTTGTACGTCTCACCGGTCTTGATGCCGCGAACCTTCGGATTCATCGGAGTCATTTCTCGCAAAATGCTCATCCCCTGCTCAGCTGGTTCTATGACATCGGGAGTGTGGTAGTACGAGAGCAGCACATCGTAATACAGCTGTCCGCTGCCTTGTTTGCCGATGTTCACCTGTGTCTCTTTTCCTCTGTTCAGTTGGGACAGCGCGACGGAGACTTCTTCGCGACTGAGAATGTTCGATGTGTCGAAATGTTTGTCGATGGATTTCTTTCCTGCGATATCGACGACGGCTTGAAACTTGGCATCCAGTTCGCCTGTTGACTTGAGGAATTCGATGAACGCGATGATCGTCGCGGTCGTCGATTGAGTCGTATCCCAGTGCCCGTCCACGCGGGCAGCCAGCAGGTAGCGAACAACGCGCGGCAGGAGTTCGTGCTCTGGCGCGATGCGCACCATTGCTTGCATGACAAACGCGGTGGTGCGCGTATTCGTGCTCATGAGGTAACGGTACCAACTGTCATTTTGCTCCTCGAAGTGCGCACCGCGATTATCGATCTTCACGCTGTTCATGATCTCGTCGAGCAGGCTAGCGGCACGGCTTTGCATCTGCTTGGTTCCGGCCTTGTACATCGCCATGGCCAGCTGTGCCTTGGAGAACACGGAGAGTTCTTTTCTCTTCTCATAGACGGCCGTGAGCATGCCCGGGTTGTTGCTACCGCCTTCGGCGAGCACGAACAGAATGTACGCTTTCGTCGACACATCAAGCGTGTCGTTCTTCGCGCTTCGCAATTCGTTTTCCAAATAGCGTCGAGCACTGTCCAGCACGCCGTTGTCCACGGAGTATCCCGCTGCTTGTGTTGTTTGCAACGCGTAGACTATGTACGCAGACAGATACGCGTAGCTGCTCTCACTG
>CAYWEU010000009.1:0-2331 GCA_964457395.1 uncultured Candidatus Peribacteria bacterium | reverse complement strand
GAAATCGGTTTCGGACACTTCGTGACGATTCGTCACCCGAATGCGCCGGATATGAAGAAGCCTGGAGCAACGACCACGATCTATTCGACATACTCCCACTTGGATGAAGTCGGAGTCAAAGAAGGAGACATTGTGAACAAGGGCCAACGCATCGGTACCGTTGGCAATACCGGGTTTGTCATCGGCAAAACAGGTCTGCACTTGCTCTTTATGATCTCTACGGCAGATGCGCCGTATCATCCCTACTGGACATTCACTGCGGAGGATGCACGACAAGCCAGTCTTTCGTTCATCAAGGCTGTCGACAGCACGCTCTTCCGCGATCGGCTGGAACAGTACACGCTCAACCCCATGCTGTTCGTGCAACAGTACGCGAATTACTCCGGGTCAACGCGAGTCGCATCGGCCGACGCGAGCAAGACCGAGTCGATGATCGCGAAACTTTCGCCAAAAGAGCGCCTGGAGTATCGACGGTCGCAACGAATAAAAGTGATGGCTGTTCGTGTAGAAACGCAGGTCGCGACTCTGTCTGCTATCAGTAGTGCATCGTCGTCGAGTGATGCAGCCGTATCGAGTGCAAGTTCCGCCATGAGTTCGAGTGTTCCGGCTGAGTTGCCCAAGCCTTTGCTTGCGACTGCGGAGCCAGGTGCTGTCGCCGTGCCCAAGTACATCGCTGCGAAAATCGGTGTCGATCACGTCGCCATCGGGCATGACGGCGTGCACGACCGCACGTGGCAGAAAGTCACCATCACTGCGTACGATGAGAGCGGCAATAAGATAGCATCGCCCACATTCGACGAGCCGTTGTATCTTGTCCCTACGTTTGGCGATGCGACGATACGCCCAAGCAACAAGCTGACGTTCCTCGACTTCGTCAATGGCGTGGCTACACTGAATGTGTTGCCAAAAGACGGTGCCAAGACGCTGATCTTCGAGACGAAGTCCATCAATCCGTCATTGCAGACCGTGAGTGCGCCGATGATTTACGGGAAATAACCGTACACATACCCACGATCACAACAAGCAACACTCCGAGCATCGCTTTTTCCGGTGTTCCCAGAAACAGAGCACTGGCACCGAGCGTTGCGCTGATAGTGGCCATGAGCACGACGATCGTTCGCTTGCTTAAGCCTTTGGCAAGTAAGCGGTGATGGAGATGATCGTTATCGCCTTTGAATGGTGATTTCCCCTGGAGTACCCGACGTGCGATGACGAACACGGCGTCGACGAGCGGTATGCCGAGTACCACAAACGTCATGGCGACCTTGCCGCCTTGGTAAATCCCCAGTACTCCCAGCATGAACCCGAAGAACATGGAGCCGCTGTCGCCCATCAGGACTTTTGCGGGAGGGAAATCGAAGAACACGCATGCCAGTGCGATAGCCGCGAGGACAAACGCGAGCAACGCGACGTCCGGTTGGTCGTTGCGAAAATATGCGAGGCAACCGAGTAATAAAAATCCGATCGTCGATGTCGTGCTGACTTGCCCAGAAATGCCATCGAACCAATTGAGCGCATTCACGGCGAGCATCAGCCAGCCGATGGTGAAAAGGCCGCTGAGTACGGGCAGAGAGCCGAAGACCGGCACGGTCATGCTCCAGGCATCGAGCTTGAGTATGCCGCCCAGAGGGTTGGTGATTGTGTAAATGCGCGAGCCCGCTGCGAATATCAGAACTGCTGCAAGAACCTGCACGCTCAAGCGCAGCCAAAATGGCAGGGGGGTCCGGTCATCGACGAAGCTCACGATTGCCAGCAGCACGATCGCGATGATGAGTCCCCATTCGCGCATACCAAGGGAAAAAAGCAGAGCGAATGTGATGAGAAATATCGCGACCAGCAGAATGCCGGTAGGGTAGGGGAGCCGTGCTCGTGACAGTCCGTACCGCTGCGGAAAATCCAGCAAACCAAGCCGGGGAAACACTCGTATTGCCAGCAAATGAGTGACAACTGTTACGACGAAAACGATTGCTGGCAGAAGCACGAGGCGGGGGTCCATGGAGGAGATTCTATCCGATAAGAGGAAATCGAAGAAATCGCATTATGATGAACGTGTGCATGTGATTCGCCAGACAGCCCGCAGGCAAGAATGCCTGCGCTACCAAATGAATTCCGAAGTTGCATTCGTCTGCGCTCGAGCTGTCTGGCTCAGGCAAAAGAGGCTCTTTTCTTGGATTTCCTCGAAGTCCTCGATTTCTTCGATTTCCTCGAAATCCTCTCTATAGTGCTTCCATGCCCACCACAATCTTGGGTTTCCTCGGCCCCTCGTGCCCTTTTGGCCTGCGCAAAGCATGGAACGATGCGCTGACAGGGGAGGGGAGTGACGCATTCTTC
>CAYWEU010000008.1:0-2923 GCA_964457395.1 uncultured Candidatus Peribacteria bacterium | reverse complement strand
CCGATGCGCACGATGCCCTCTGTGTCCAAGTCTTTCAGCTTGGTCTCGCCAACGTTGGGGATGTCCCGCGTAACGGTCTCGGAACCCAGTTTCGTATCACGCACATCAGTGATGTACGACTCGATGTGCACCGAGTCGAACAGTCCCTGCTCCACAACACGGTCGGAAATAATAATGGCATCTTCGAAGTTGTACCCACCCCAGGGCATGTACGCGACCAGCAGGTTTTGGCCGAGCGCTAGTTCGCCCTGTTCGACGGACGAGCCGTCGGCGAGCACGTCGCCCTCTTTGAGTTTCTGTCCGGTCTGCACGCACGGACGCATGTGGAAACACGTGCCCTGGTTGCTGCGTACGAACGTATCGAGCATATGCGTGGCTTTCTTGCCGGAGTGGTACATCACCACGACTTCGCGCGCGTCGACGTAGAGCACTTCGCCGTCTTCCTGCGCCAGTAAAACGTGTCCAGAAGCGCGGGCTCCCACACTTTCCATACCCGTACCGACCAGCGGTGCGTGCGGACGAATGAGCGGAACTGCCTGACGTTGCATGTTCGTGCCCATGGAGGCGCGAGTGTTATCGTCGTGCTCGAGGAACGGGATGAGCGACGTGGAGATCGAGAGAATCTGCTTCGGTGAAATGTCCGTGTGCGTCACATCGCGGACGTGCGCGAGCACCGGCTCGCCGCGCTTGCGGGCGTGTACGCGAGTCGAGACGTACTCGTTCTTCGCATTGAGTTCGGTGTTGGCCTCGGCGACGGTCAAGTGACGCTCGCGATCGGCATCGACGAACAGCTCCTTCATGACGACGTACGCGCGCACAGGCACTTCTTTCATACCATCTTTCTTGAGTACCGAAATGACTTTGGTCGCCAGGCCTTTGGTATCGATGACATCCCCTTCTTTCGCGACGATTTTTCGGTCTTCTCGGACAGTGACATCCACGGTGCGGCCAAGCAGCGCGTCGACGTCCATCTTCACCGTGTGTTTGACTTCGTAGTACGGCGTCTCGAGGAATCCGTACTCGTTGACGTTGGCGAAGCTGGCCAAGTGCACGACGAGACCGATGTTGGGCCCTTCTGGTGTCGCGATCGGACAGATGCGACCGTAGTGGCTGGGGTGCACGTCGCGAACGTCGAAGCTGGCGCGCTCGCGCGAGAGTCCGCCCGGACCCATGGCCGACAAGCGACGCTTGTGCTCGAGCTCGGAGAGCGGGTTGGTCTGGTCCATGAACTGGGACAATTGCGAACTGGCAAAAAACTCGCGCAACGCCGCGGTGATCGGGCGGCAGTTGATGAGCTGGGTCGGCGTGAGCGTTTCCAGGTCCATAACCGTCATACGGTCTTTCATGATGCGCTCGGTACGCATGAGGCCGACACGGTACTTGTTCTGCACGAGTTCGCCCACAGAACGCACGCGGCGGTTGCTGAGGTGGTCGATGTCATCGGGTGTGCCTTCGCCATTATTCAGACGAACGAGCTCTTTGAGAATCCCCACGAAATCCTTCACCTGGAACACGCGATGCTCTTCGTCATTGGGTGTAGTCAGGTCGAACCTGCGGTTGAGCTTGTAGCGGGCGATGTTGCCCATGTCGTACTTCTTGAAGTCGAAAAACAGCGCGTCGATGAGTGACTTGGCGTTCTCGGCTGTGGCCAGGTCTCCCGGCCGGATCTTGCGGTACACGCTCTGGTACGACTCTTCCACCGTGCGGACCGTGTCACGCTCGAGTGTTGCCAGGATGTAGTCCTTGTCGGACTTCACCGTGTCTTTGAACAAGTCGAGGATGTCGGCATCCGTCGCGTAGCCGAAGATGCGCAGCAGCTGTGTGATGGGGATCTTGCGCTTGCGGTCGATCTTGCAGGAGATGATGCCGCGACGATCGGTTTCGATTTCCATCCACACGCCGCGCTTGGGGATGATCTTGGCGGCATGATGCTTGGGGTACTCGGGCATGGTCGAGAAGAACACTCCCGGTGAACGGACGAGCTGGCTGACCACCACGCGCTCGATGCCACCGACGATGAACGTGCCGGCGTCGGTCATGAGCGGAATGGAACCGAGGAACACGTCCTGCTCTTTGATTTCACCGGTTTCTTTGTTGATGAGCTGCACGTACGCCTTCATAGCTGCTTCGTAACTCAGGTTGCGGCGGCGGCAGGTGACGGGGTCGTACTTTGGAGGATCGAATGTATGGCCGAGGAAGTTGAGTTCCATTTTCTTGCCCGAAAAGTCGGTGATCGGGCTGATTTCTTTGAGCAATTCGGAGAGACCTTCCGTAAGGAACCATTTGTAGCTGTGGATCTGCACGTCGATGAGCGAGTGGATTTTCTCGATCGAATCGTCATCGGTGATGAACACGCGCCCGGCGCTGATCATGCGCGGTGCCAAGTCGCCTTTGGCTTCTTTGAGGGATGCTGGCATGCGTTCGGACGACGAGATCTTGAAGCCCGTCAGCTTCGGCAAAATCGCCTGATCGACATCGTAGGCGTACTGCTGACGACCGCTTTTGTCCTTCTTGAGATTTTTTGCATTCTTGCTTGCGGCCTTGCGATCGACCGCGACGAGCATTTTCTTGGCGATTTTCTTGGATGCCTCGACCGGCTTGGCCTTGTGCTTCGCTTTTGCTTTGACCGGCGCGGGCTTCTTGACGGACTTCGGTGCGTGCTTCGATTTCTTGGAGGATTTCGACTTCTTGCTTGGTGACATACGAAGGAGGGAGAAGGAATCTGTACGCGGCGAAACCGCCATGCGCAACCTCTCTGAGGTCGTCTGCCCTGCAGAGACACTCACAAGAAGATAGGCGCAGCTCTCAGTACACACTCGAAGCCAGCTGCCGGGGGGACCGCAGCAAGCGGGAGGGGGGTGCCAATTGATTTTTACGTAGAGGAAATCGAAGAAATCGAGGACTTCAAGGAAATCGAGGAGCC
>CAYWEU010000007.1:0-4720 GCA_964457395.1 uncultured Candidatus Peribacteria bacterium | reverse complement strand
CTACTTCGACGAAAACCCGGGCATAGGGTTCCACCAGCAAGGCGAGTGGTCGACGATTCTGCCGATCGACGAGTGTCACCTGTACGACGAACAATTGCCCGCGCTCCTGGCTGATGTAAAGCGATTCATGAAGGAGACTGGGCTGCCCGTCTACAACCCCAAGACGCACAAGGGCATGCTGCGAAATATTATTCTGCGCAGGGGTATCCACACCGAGGAGCAGATGATCTGTTTCCTGGTACAGGCGCGCAAGAAAGAACTCGAGCCGCTCTTCCAAAAATTCATGCGCTTTGCCGGACGACCGCACTTGAAATCCCTGATGATCGTCGAACACTTAGGTCTCAACGACAAGCCCGAGAGTCCGAAGATCCATACTCTTGTCGGCGAGCAGTTCATCACCGAGCGTTTGTTTGACCTGACATTCGAGATTTCTCCATTCTCGTTCTTTCAGACTAATACGTTGGCAACCGAGAAATTATATGCAGCCATCGGAGTAGCCGCGGATTTATCGGGACGCGAGACCGTGTTGGACGCGTACTGCGGCATGGGGACCATCGGACAATATCTGGCCCGGTACTGCGACAAGGTCGTCGGTGTCGAGTCGCACCCGTCGGCCATCGACGACGCGCTCAAGAGTGCGGGGCGCAACCGCATCGGGAACATCAGTTTCTATCGTGGACGTGCCGAGCAAGTGCTCAACCAGCAGCTAAAGCCCGGCGGCAAGTACGCGTTCAACGTCATCGTCGTGGACCCGCCCCGCGCGGGGCTGCACCCCCAGGCGCTTGAGGCGGTCATCACCCACAGGGCCGAGCGCGTGGTCTACGTGTCGTGCAATGCGGCGACATTTGCCAGAGATCTCGGAGAATTCTTGAAGCACGGTTACGAGCTGCGCACCGTGCAGCCGGTCGACATGTTTCCGCACACGGCGCATATAGAGTTGGTGGCGTTGTTGCAGAGAAAATAATGCAAAAAATTCGCCTCCTCAGCATTGGCAAAATAAAAACTGCATGGATCAAGGAGGGCTGCGATCTTTTTTCCGAGCGTATCGGGCATTCCTGTGATTTTTCGCAGCAGGTTCTTTCAGCCGGTTCGAAGGACGAAGAAAATGAACGGACACTGAAGGCTCTTGAAAAATCAGAAGGTACGATTGTTGTGTTATCCCATCGCGGCAAAGAACACTCGTCGGAAGAATTTGCAGCATGGGTCGGCAAGCAGCGGGATCAGGGCAGCCCCGTAACGTTTGTCGTGAGCGGAGCGTATGGTGCCGACGAACGCGTGCTCTCCAGGGCACATCTGATTCTGTCGCTCAGCCGCATGACGTTTCCGCACGAGCTGTGTCAGCTGATCTTCTTAGAACAGCTGTATCGAGCGCACGAGATGTTGAAGGGGAGTGGGTATCATCATTAGCTCGGCATTACCGCCATATCCTTTGACGTTGTCAGTGGCGGGGTCGGGAATGACCGGCGACGATCCTCCGGGTGTCCGGACTTGTGCCGTTGGTACGCCGTAACTGCATCGGAGATTTTGTCTGCGACGTCTGCCGCGTTCGGAATGTATTTCAGCACCAATGCTTGTCCCACGCCTTCTTTCAAATCAAAATGCAGTTTGCCGAGCGGGAAGATGTTCCAGAATTGCGTTTCGGATGTAACGCTCGCGAAATTCTCCAAATTCATCTGCGTGACTTTTTGTTTGAAGATAGATGACTGGTCGACGACGATGACTTTGTCCGTGGTCAAGAAGAGAAAGTCGAACCTCCAGTCGATGTATCGCTTGAGCAACGGGTAGGGTACCACGATCAGCCATATGACGAGCGCGACGAGGAGTATGCCTTGCCACGGAGCAGCGGTCGTTACCTCTACAAAGATGGCGATCGCAAGGAGTATCGCCGTGATCGCCGCGTATTTCACTATGGAAAAGAAGAACATCAGCCAGTGATAGAATGCCGTGATGAGATGCTCTTCTCCCGGGGAGAGGAACTTCTGCTCGACTTTCCGCAAGTCAGTTTCGAGTGCAAAGACGCGCATGATGGGAGCATTCTATCATCTTCGTTTCGATTGCTGAAAGCCATGAGTGGAGCAGCGAGTAGTGTGGCAGCCCCACGGGGGATCGAACCCCGATTTCCTGGATGAGAACCAAGTGTCCTAGCCATTAGACGATGGGGCCACAAAAAGAATGTAAAATGGAAAATGTACAATGATGTGTGCAATCGAAAGATCGATGTTTTGCGCGGGTAATTGTCGATTGTTCGCTGTCGGTTGTCAATCTGCCCAAGGATTCGCACGTGCTCTGTCTCTCTGCTATAGTCCTCTCATGCCCAAAACTTCTCAACAATTACCGGATGCCATGCCGGAGGTCAACAAGCGCACATTACTCGTCGTCTGCGACACGCATCACTGCTTGTTCATCGATGTGGGCAACCACACATTGCTCGTCGCCGATACCGTGACGTCCACAGAAGCCGAGTACAGCGACAACGAAGGTCGGTATCAGAGCCCCGCTGCAGGGGGCAAGGGCGGCATGGTCGGCGGTATGATCGATATGAACCCCGTCGAGAAAAACCGTCTGCGCGAGTTTGCCCATGCGGTTTCCGACCGAGTGGCAAAGCATGTCGCCGCACTGAATATCGAGGAGCTGTACATCAGTGCTCCAGGGAAGTTCTTGTCTGTATTACAAGAACACCTCTCGGCGCCTATCAAGAAGAAACTAACCAAGACGCTGGATGGGAATTTCGTAAAGGAGCCTGCGCGTGACACGCTCCTGCGTTTTAAGCCGGAGCTCAGTGCGGCTATGAAGAAGCTGCGAGAGCAGGAGAATTATAGCCCCAGGAACCAGCCGCCAAAGAATGGAAATTGACGCACAAGCACTACGCGAGCACCAACAACATGAGCGTCATGGCAGCCGCCTCGGGCCTTTCATCCACGACATCGTGTACGGCGCCAACGACGGTATCGTGACGACGTTTGCCATCGTGTCGGGCGTCACCGGCGCGGCACTGGCTCCGTACATCGTCGTGATTCTCGGCTTTGCCAATGTGCTGGCAGACGGCTTGTCCATGGGTCTTGGCAATTATCTCTCCATCAAATCCAAGCAGGATAACTATCACCGTGTTCTCAAGCAGGAGCTACAAGAGATAGAGCAGACGCCGCAGTTCGAGCGGGCGGAGATCAAGCAAATTTTCGAGAAGAAAGGCTTCTCGGGTACGAATCTCGACACCGTCGTCGCAGTCATTACGGCCAATAAAAAACTCTGGGCAGACACCATGATGCGCGAGGAGCATGGTCTGAGCGAAGAAGACGCCAGCTACCCGGCGTTGCACGGCCTTATGACCTTCTTGGCGTTCTTGCTCTTCGGCAGCATTCCCATTCTGCCATTCGTGCTGCCGCTGGACCCTTCGGTGCGGTTTCCGGCTGCCATCGTTGCGACGGCGATAGCGTTGTTGCTCGTCGGACTGATGCGCAGTTACGTGACGCGAGAGCGGATATTCCGCGGGCCATTGGAAATTTTGACCGTGGGGTCTGTGTGTGCGGTTGCGGCGTATATTGTTGGTGTGGCGCTGAGGGGATTGGCGGGAGGGATTTAGATCGCCCTCGCCGGACAAATTTCCCTATACGGACAACTGCGACATTTTTCTACACTCGGTGTCGCGATAAAATCTTTATTGTCCAGCCGCCGAGTCACATGCCGGATGGCCGTTTCGGCATCTTTCAACTGTGAGGCGTTTCTTGTCGTGCGCATTTCTAGGCATTCCTCTTCGCCGATAAACAGCAGGATCAGTTCGCGGACAGGCTCATTCCATAGCTGCTTTGCAGATTGCGCGTAGATCGACAATTGCAAATCGGCGTCGACGTCGGACTGGTTCCTGGGCCGAGATGACTTGAAATCGATAATCCTCAGGCCCGTGTCGCACCGTTCGACTCGGTCCAGTCTGCCTGTAATGACTGCATCGAGGCCGAGTTTTGTGCCAGCATATTCGGGTGATGCTTTTGTGTCGCGCTCAAGCTCCCACTTGAATGATTTTTCTATGGCAAACACCTCTCGTTTTTCTGCAGACCACCATTGATAGAAGTGTTGCAGTGCCTGCTCGCCACGAGCCAGAAACGCGTCCATTTCCGCGCGTGACTCGTAACCCTGTGCGATGAAGCACGTTCGCCAGAGTGTTTGCAGTGTGTGGATATCCAACGACGGAGGTTTTTCCACCGATCGATCGCCAAACATCGCCAGCTGGTCAGGGGCCGCAGCAGGGGCTGCATGCAGCATCTCCAGCTCTCCCCAGCGCTTGAGCGTGTTATGAATACTGCTACCAAAACTCTCCCCGGTGCTTATGGCGCGGGGGACTTTCTTGATGTACGCGTACTCGTATTGCTTGGGACACCGGCGATACGTGGAAAGCTGCGAGTACGAGAGTGGCATGCGTGCAGTGTACTCCGCTGATCACAATCGTGCGTTTTAAAGAGGTGGCGTTGGCGGTGTTACCGGAGCCGGAGCGGGCTTGGGGCGGGGGATGTCAACAGTATGAACAGTCGGATTTTCTTTGAATGTGTAATACACGCGAAGCTTCGTTGTTTCGGCCTTGAGCTCGTGTTGGCTATTTTTACTGAAATCCTGAATACCCCTTTTTGTTCCATCTAAGGGTTTGTCACCATTCAGTTCTTCCACTGACATGGTGGCTATCGGATACGTGAGTCCAGGGAAAGCTGGCAACACGACAGCATTTTGTTTG
>CAYWEU010000006.1:0-2914 GCA_964457395.1 uncultured Candidatus Peribacteria bacterium | reverse complement strand
GAACCTCACCCAGGCTTGACATCCTAGGAACCCTCCAGAAACGGAGGGGTGCCGCAAGGAACCTAGAGACAGGCGCTGCACGGTTGTCGTCAGCTCGTGCCTTGAGGTGTACTGTTAAGTCAGCGAACGAGCGCAACCCTCATCCTATGTTGCTTTTTCATGGGAGACTGCCGCCTCCAAGGCGGAGGAAGGTGGGGATGACGTCAAATCAGCGTGGCCCTTATGCCTGGGGCAACACCCGTGCTACAATGGCCGGTACAGCGGGCAGCGAACGCGCGAGCGGGAGCTAATCCCGAAAAGCCGGTCTCAGTCCGGATTGCAGTCTGCAACTCGACTGCATGAAGTTGGAATCGCTAGTAACCGTGAATCAGCTACGTCACGGTGAATATGTTCCTGGGTCTTGTACTCACCGCCCGTCAAGTCATGAAAGGTAGAGGCACCTGAAGCACCCTCACTCGCAAGAGTGGGTACCACGGTGAAACTACTGATTGGGACTAAGTCGTAACAAGGTATCCGTAGGAGAACCTGCGGATGGAACACCTCCTTACCAGGGAGTTAAACCTGGACGAAATGTAAAATGTACAATGAAAAATGTAGAATGGCTTCGGTCATTTTACATTCTACATTTTCAATTTTTCATTTCGTAGCATCCTCTGATCAGTGCCAACTATATCACGATGCCTATGCAATTGACCGAGGGCACCCTTCCGCTCTCTAGAATTCAGCCTCTCCCCTCTTGGGAGACTGGATTCTGGCTGGGCGTGAAGGCTCGGCGTGACTTTCTCTGCTACACGATGGGGTGATTTAGCGTGTCTGCATCTCAAAGATGCCGGTCGGCAATGACATATGCATCATGAGAGCCCATCTGTTGTTCGCGAGCTACGATATTAAGAGAAACGCTCCGCTGGACAGAGCGCCCTTTCGCATGCATCATGAACTTCTACCTCCTCCCTACTATTTCCATGAAAAAGACAAGCGCTGTACTGGCACTTCTCTCGCTCCTTTTCTTGGCAGCTGGCTGTGCGCCAACCGCATCGAAAGAGCCATCCAAACCAGTCGTAAAAATCAACGTCGATACGTGGCTGGGGTACGCTCCGCTGCATTTGGCGAAAGAGAAGGGATTTTTTAAAGACATCGACGTAGAAATTATCGTGACCCCAGACGTCGCGCAGCGAAAGCTGCTCATCGCCACTGGTGAGAACCAAGCGATCGCCGAGACACTCGACACCACGGTGCTCGACCGCAGCCAGGGCATCAAGACCGTTGCAGTCGCGCAAATGGACGTCTCCAACGGCGCTGACGGCTTGGTAGCGACGCAGAACATCAAAACGATCCAGGACTTGGTCGGCAAGAACGTCGCCGTCCAGTTCAACTACGTCAGCCAGCTGATGCTGCACTACGTGCTGGACAAAGCAGGTATCGATTTCAAGAAAGTCAACATGCAAGACACCGAGGCAGGTGCCGCGGGTGCGGCGTTCGTTGCCGGGAAAGTCGATGCAGCTGTCACGTTCGAGCCTTGGCTGAGCAAAGCCAAAACTCGTAACGGAGGACACGTGCTGTTCAGCAGCAAAGACGTACCGGGTGTGGTGGTCGACGTGCTGGCATTCCGCGATGACTACATCAAAGAACACCGAAGCGAAGTACTGGCCGTCGTGCGCGGCTGGTCCGAGGCGGTGCAGTACTGGAAAGACCACCCGCAAGAAGCCAACGAGATCATGGCCAAGGCATACGATCTCCCTGTCGCCGATTTTGCTGACCAAATCTCGGGACTCATTTGGCCCTCTCCGCAGGAGAGCATCGCGTACTTCGGCACCGAGAAAACGGCAGGCTCTGCCAAGACGATCATCGACACATTCGTCCGTATTTTCTTGAAGACCGGACAAGTGACGTCTCAGCCGGACCTCGCGGGAATCACCGACTCCTCTCTCTTGCAAGAACTGTATGGGGGTACGCAGTAATCTGAAACTCTGGTTGCTGGGAAGCGTCGCGTTCATCGCGGTTCTCATCGGCTGGTCCGCGTGCACGTACACGCGCTTCGTCCCTGACTTCTTTCTGCCAACCCCAAGCGAGTTCTTACGTGCGCTCTGGCACTTGTTTGTGGTGCAACACTTCTTGAATGATATCCTCATCAGCACCACGCGCGTGATGGCCGGGTTCCTGATCGCTACGGTGTTGGCCGTGCCGCTGGGCATCATGCTTGGGCTCAACAAAAAAGTAGAGGCATTCTTCGAGCCGATCATCGACTTCATCCGCTACACGCCGACCCCCGCACTCATCCCGCTCTTTATCCTCTGGTTTGGTATCGGTGAGGAGCAGAAAGTTATCGTCATCGCGCAGGCGGTGTTTTTCCAGCTGGTGCTCTTGGTCGCAAACTCTGTGTCGTTCACTCCGAAAGAACTCATCGAGTCCGCGCGCACGCTGGGCGCCAGTCGTTGGCAAATCGTCACCCAAGTCGTCTTTCCGTGGGCCAAGCCCAAGATCTATGACGATCTGCGCATCTCCA
The DNA here is from genome assembly GCA_964457395.1 of uncultured Candidatus Peribacteria bacterium. Taxonomy (GTDB): domain Bacteria; phylum Patescibacteriota; class Gracilibacteria; order Peribacterales; family Peribacteraceae; genus CAVZXD01. The sequence continues at coordinate 411 of CAYWEU010000006.1, read as the reverse complement.
TCGGCTGGGCATGGTCGGTACTCATGGCCGCGGAAATCGTCGGTGCGACGTCCGGCATCGGACTGGTCATCATCCAGTCCCAGCGTTTGCTGCGCACGCCCAACGTGATCGCTGCGATTATCGTCATCGGCACTATCGGGCTGGCGACCGACATCATTATCAAGCGCCTGTACCCGTACTTCTTCCCCTGGGCTCCCAAGCTCAAAACCCATGCTTGACCTCGTGCATGTCACCAAGAGTTTCCAGGATCGCGACGGAACGCGAATGTTGGCGGTGGACGATATCTCGCTGACAATCGAAGACCGCCGGTTCTTGTCCTTGGTCGGCCCCAGCGGCTGCGGCAAGACAACGCTGCTGCGCATGATCGCAGGGCTGGAAACATGTGAACCCAACAGCATCGTATTCCAGGGC
>CAYWEU010000005.1:0-5814 GCA_964457395.1 uncultured Candidatus Peribacteria bacterium | reverse complement strand
TTGTAGATGAACTTGCCTTCCTCGGTGATGGTCAATTTCATACCGTCTCCCTCGACCAACTTGCTTTTGCTCGCGTGGTTGGCGGGGATGGGATACGTCTGCCCGTTGGAGTCAACCATGTTCTGTCCGTCGAAGACGCCTTCGACGACCTTGCTGTTCACAGAGCTGTACGCGCTCATGCCCATAGAACCTGCCCTGGTCGACAGGCGCTCACGAGAAGAATCGGTCACGCCGGTCTGCTCGCGCAGCAAACTGTTGGCGGTTTTAAGCGATGCCATCGCGGACTCGATAAGTTCTTGGATGGCGAGGAGATTGTCGTCTGACATGGATGTATTGGTAAATGTTCAGTTGTGTGCGCGTTGCTGATGCTGCTTTATTGCACCAGCTCAGCTTTCGGAGCGTGCTGGGTAGCCTGAGATCGCATCTGGGTTTCTGTAAGCAGTCCGGCTTGCGCACCGATGACACCGATGACACTTGTTGCATTGAGTGTACCAGCAATCAGTGCGTTTGGCAACGATTCTCCGTGCAACAGTGCCCATGTGGCACCGATGCCAAATGCGTCTCCCGCACCGGTCGTATCGAGAATGACTGCATCCTGCACCGTGGGACAGAAGTACATGTGCTGTCCGTCGCCCGCGAACGTGCCGTTTTTACCGTCGGTCACGCAGACGTTTTTGGCACCGGCCAGAAGCAGTGCCGAGATGGCGCTTGTGACATCCTTGCAGCCGGTGAAGTGCAACGCTTCCTCTTTATTGAGCAGGAGCAACGTCGTGCGTTGCAGCAAGGCGGCTTTGTCCTTCGCATGCATGCCCGCATCCAACTGGCAGCCGCCGGGGTTCCAGGTCAGGTGCACGTTTTGGTGATCCTTCAGCATCGTGGTGATGTCGTTCTCGATTTCGCACGCTGTGTCGCTCAGTCTGTTGAGATACACGCACTGGACGTTCTGGATGGCATCCCGGTGGAATGTCACGTCGTGCAGGTGCTCGTTGACGCCCGGAGAATTCATAATCGTGCGCTCGCCGTTACTCAGTACCATGACGATGGAGAAGCTGCTGGTCTCGTCTTGGATGATCGTTGCGGATGAGACGTCGACGCCTTCGTTCTTCAAGTTCTCGAGCATTTTCTGTCCCCACTGGTCTGCGCCGACGATGCCGCAGAACGTGGCCGTGCAACCAAGTCTGGCCAGGCCGACCGCGGTGTTGTTGGCACCTCCGCCGCAGGTTTCGATCACGCTGTGAATTTTAATTTTCTTTCCCACGCCAAATGCGATCGTGTCGTTGTGGCTGATCGCTTTCTCGATCTCGGGACTGAATTTCAAAAAAATGTCGTACGCCGCGCCGCCGATGGAAAGGGTTCGTAAGGGGGGAGCGGAAGACATGTGATGGGAGAAATTCTATGCCGCAAATTACAAATTTAACAATAAAAATTTTACATTGAGCGATAGCGTCCCTCCATCATCCTCAAAAACTCGTGTGCTAACTTTCGCTGTTTATTGTAGTGTCTCCAGCACAACCCCAGGAGCAACGCGAGTCCGAGCGTGGTCCAGATCATCGTCATGGGCAAGCCGCTGTCTGCTGTCTTGTGGTAGTCGGGGAGTGGGGGAGTCCTGTCATCCAGCGTGTTCGGCGGAACAGGGTCGGATGCCGAGGGGTGGAACCCTGCTTCTCCGCTTGGCGTGCCGTAGACGCTGACACTCAGGTCATCGCGTCGTTTGCCGGTGACGTCGACCGCCGTCAGCTCGAATTTGTAGGTGACGTTGTTGAGTAGATCTCCGACATCGTACTGGGCGAGGGCGGGGTTGAGCGTTCGTTGTTCGGTGAGCTCTGTCGGGCTTGTTCCAAATCGCAGTTTGTAGAAGGCGAGCGGCAGGCCCGCGGGAGCCGTCCACTCCAGGAAGATTTTGCCGTTACCAGGAGTCGCGGTGAACTTCATGCCTTGCGAACCGGCTGTCACGGGGTCGCTGCGCTCTTCGCTCTCCGCACCTTCTGCGCTGATGGCCGTGATCGTAAACTGGTAGACCGTGCCGGCTTCCAGATCTTTGAGCAGTGCCGATGTCACTGGCTTACCCGTGGTGACGCCGTGCAGAATATTGTCAGGCTCTTGCTCGGTCGCGATGTAGATCTTGTACTCGGCGATGGGGGTCTTGCCCTGTGGCGGTTGCCACTCCACGTAGACGCCGTCGGGTTTGCCCTGCGCTGTAACCGCGAGCACTTTGCCCGGCTTTTTCTTGAGTGCGGACCACTGGAACCGTAGGGGAGTGGCCGTGTTGCCCACCTCGTCGGTCGCTTGGAACGTCAGCTCGTATCCGCGCTCTTCTTTGGGCGTAAAGTGCACAACGTACACGCCGCTGGAGGTTTCGGTCATCGGCAGAGACTCTTTGTCGATCGTCACACTGACGGTGGGGAGTTTGGGTTCGGAGTGCAGCGTGATCGTTGCCGCATCTTCTGTCGAGCCGACTTCCGGGTCGACATTCACCGTACCGATGACAGGCGCCTCGAGATCGACGATGTAGTGCACTCCGGTTTCGTACTGGCCTTGTTCGCTGCTCACGAAGAGCGTGACTTCTTTGTTGTCCGGATGCAGCGGTACCTGGATGCGGAACACGCCCTCGGCGTCGCTCTCGCCTGTGATGGTGTCGAGTCCGCCGCGGATCTTGAGGTTGATGAGGCTTGGAGCCTTGCCTTGCAGCAGCACCGTGCCCCCGCCGATGTGGCTGCGGTCTTTTGGGCTGAGCACCTGGATGGTCCCCCCGCCGTTCACGCTGCCGCGTAAGACTTCTACTTCCAGCGAACCGCGTATGCTGGGGTTGTCTCTCTCGAACACGTCGATGGTCTGGCGTCCGGAGGCACGGAGCAAACTGCCCAGCGGAATGAGGCGCTTGCCGACATCGAAATTTCGGAAGTCGACGAAGCCTGTGCTTGGGTTGCTCAAGTCAGACCCTTGCTTTGGGAATTCGGCCTGCGGGTCGCTCGACTTTAGTCCGATTGTTTTCACATAATCTTCGACCACATTCCCGCTGACATCCTCCGCGACGACGATCATCGTAAAGAGTTCATTGGCTTTGACCTGCGGCGGCAAGTTTTGATTCTGTGTTGAACTTGGGTCGGCGCTCAACAGAATTCTAAAGTGGTCCACCGGCAATTGTCCCCCTTGTTCGAAGCCATTCAACGATGCGCGCAGTGGCGAGGAGTACCCACCAACGGCGACCGTCAGACGGGTTGCCAAGGCTTTCGCGCTCAGGACATCGTACGCGGTGAGCGTCATAGGCCCAGGCGTCGTCGTTTCGACGGTCCAGGACATTCTGCCGTTGCCATCGCTTTGACCCGCGTCAGCGCGGATGACGTCATCTGGTCGATTGCTGATGAGCGCGATTACCGACTTTTGTGCAATCGGATTTTCGTATCGATCCCGCAGCAGAGCGGTGACGGTGACCGTGCCGCCAATCGGTATGGACGTTGCCGACGTCATGAGTGTCGAGGTCGACGCATCGACTTTATCCGGCGAGACCGTAAAATCCGCAGTCGACTGACCGATCTGCACCCGATATATTCCGGCGATGGATGTCGCGGAGGCGGGGATCATAACCGTCGCGTTGCCGCTGTCGTCGGTCGTCACCGCTTGCGACGACACGTGCTCGTTGGGCGAATGTATCGCCACCACAAAGCTGGTATTCGCTTCGCAGCCTTTCCGTGTGAGCTGTGTTCCGAGGCCCGCGATGGTGTTCATGGCACTCAGTAGGCAACCCTCAGCCAGCACTGTCGAAACAGGCAGGAGCATGCTCACCAAGATTGCCACGGAGAGTGTTGATATGAGTTTTCGCATAAATCTCTCCATTTTAGCAAATTTCAGGGTTTTACTCAATCCACTTGCATACTCCATCAGTCAAATGATCTCTTGTGTCAATTCCAAGTGCGACATGTGCAGAAATGGCTATAGAAAGCGGATCGCTGCCTTGGTATCCTGTCGCCCATGCGTCGTACGGTGTTGATCGCCAGCATTGCTCTCGTATTCGTTTCCTGCAGTTCCACCAGCAAGACGACCGGTGTTGTGTGCGATGTTCAGTTTTGGAACGGCGTATTTGGCACGTGCTTGCCAGCGGGATGGAAAGTGCTGTCACAAGATAATTTGAAATTACTGGGCGTTCCGGAGGAAACCATCGCCGCATTCCAAGTGCAAGACCCCAAAGGCGGTCAGTTCGATACGGTCACGGTGACCAAAGAGCCGCTAGCCCAGGATATGGACACGACTGAATACAGCAAGGCGAATATCGTCGCAGTCTCGACGCTGCCCGACTACAAGTTGATCGACAAGAAAACGATGTTTATCGATGCCAAGGAGACAGCGATCCACATCTTCAGTGCGCGGCCAGCGACCGATGCGCCCATCCGGCGGTATTACCAAGTCGGCGCCACCACCGGCAAGACCGGTTATATTTTTACCGGGTCCTTCCCGCTGAGCGTGGATGATCAGCAGGCGAGCGAAGTGGAGTTCATCGTTCAGAACGTGACGTTTGTAGATCCGGCGACGAAGACAGCAAGTAAATAGAGCAGGTCGGCAGACCTGCGTGTTTTTTTGTGGAGGTGCCGGCGGGGATCGCACCCGCGCATGGGGGATTTGCAGTCCCCTGCCTTACTGCTTGGCTACGGCACCAACGCTAGGGGATTGTACTGGCTTTTGATGGAAGAAATCGAGGCAATCGGTAATGAATCCTCGATATCTTCGATTTCTTTCACGATATCGCTTTGATTTCCTGCGTCGCCTCGCGTATAGTCCCACAAATGGCAAAACGAGGTTCGCCACAGGCTTCGCGTAATCCAAAAGACTACGTCATCGCGACCATTGGCAGTCATTCGGCGTTGCAGATCCTCAAAGGTGCGCGGGACGAAGGCATGCGCAACGTGGTGATTTGCAAGAAAGGCTCCGAGCGTCCGTACAAGAGTTACAAGGTTGCCGACGAGATCATCACCGTCGACGACTGGTCGCAGTGGGATGCAAATTTGGAAAAGACACTGATGAAGAAAAACGCGATCGTCATCCCGCACGGGTCGTTCATCTCGTACATGGGCACCGACAGAATCAACCGCATGAAGGTTATGTACTACGGCACCAAAGAAATCCTGCAGTGGGAGTCCGACCGACGTATGGAAAGACAATGGCTCCTGAAAGCCAAATTACAGCTTCCCAAAGTTCTAGATTCCCCCGAGGATATCGACCGTCCGGTGATCGTAAAGTTCCACGGTGCCGGAGGCGGGTTTGGGTACTTCGTTGTCCGCACGCCGGAGCAATTTTACGAAGTGAAAAACCGCAAGTACCCCGACGAGCATGACTTCACTATTCAGGAATACATCGTCGGTGTGCCGCTGTATATCCATTACTTCTACTCGCCGGTGACCAAGGAGCTGGAGATCATGAGCTTCGACAAGCGCTACGAATCCAACGCCGATTCCATCGGGCGCATACGAGCCGAAGATCAAATCGCAGCGAAGATCTACACAAGTTATACCATCGTGGGCAACGTGCCGATCGTCGTGCGTGAGTCGTTGCTGCCAGCGTTCTTCGCGATGGGTGACCGGGTGGTGAAAACCAGTCAGAAGCTGTGTGGCAAAGGCCTCTTCGGCGCATTTTGCCTGGAGACGATCGTTACACGAAAGTTGCAGGTGTTCGTGTTCGAGATCAGCGCGCGTATCGTGGCAGGCACCAACCCGTACGTGGAAGGCTCTCCGTACACGGCGCTGCGGTACGATGTGCCGATGAGTACGGGCAGACGCATTGCACGAGACATCAAAGAAGCGATTGTGAAGGGAAAACTGGATC
>CAYWEU010000004.1:0-3864 GCA_964457395.1 uncultured Candidatus Peribacteria bacterium | reverse complement strand
ATAAGAGTTTATCTTGATGCCAAGGGACTCCTGTACATGATCGGTTCGGAGTTGGATTATGTGAGCTCACTCATGGGGTCCGGTTTTAAGTTTCGCAATCCACAGTCCCAAGCCGAATGTTCCTGCGGACGTGCCAAGTAGCAGCAATGTCGATACGATGGCGGAGGAGATGACGCCAACGGCGAGGATCGAGATCAACAATATGTACCCTTTACGAAAAAATTGAACATTACTTCGAGTGTTGAGCTTCGACTTTCCCCCAGTGATGAACGATGTGATACGCATTATCCTGGAGCAAAAACCATGAGCGAGGACGGTGTCACGCCGAACAGGCGATCCGTGAGCCAATTGTAGTACAAGCCCCGCATGGCCGCCTGCGCGTTGTACGTTTTGACGACCGGGCTGGCACCGCTGACGAACTTCGCCATGTCCAGCACGCGGAGTTGCGCCGAGCTGGCGTCGCTGCCTAAAAATGCGTACTTGCCTCCGTACACGCTGGCAAGGCTAAGAGCGCTGCCGCCTGCATCGATCGACCACGGGCCCGGGGGCGGCGTTGGTACGGGGGCATCCGCTATCGAGTACAACGTGACTTCGTCAATCGTTGATCCCTGCAGTCGTCCGATGATTGCGGATGTGCCGAACGTGTTGACCGCGGATCCGTCGAACACTTCGGTCATGTCCAGGCCGGTGCCCGGAGCGAATGCAAGGTTGGACGCGTCGAAGACATCGATGACTTGCAGTTCGCCGGCGTTGTACGACGTGGTGGCGTACGCGTAGCCCTCGTGGAGACTGATGTCCGTTACGCTGCCGCTGAGCGACAACGTATCCAGTAGAGAGATGGGGTTGCTCTCGCTCCATTGCAATGTATAGAACTGCGGATTCGAGGCATCGGTCAGGGTACCCACAAAGATGGTTGTATCGTAGAACGCCACGGCCCGCGCCTTGCCGCTGCCTGGCAGGTCGTAACTCTTCATGAGATTGCCGGTCGTCAAACTTGTCGGCGTGCTGATGTCGTAGACTTGCACTTCTTTGGTGGTGTCGTCGGTTGCCAGAAACAGCTGCGTGTCGCTGATCGCCAGTTCGTAGGCAGAAGCGCCCAAGTCGAACGACGACGAGACGCGCACCGGAGCGGCGGGGTTGGAAATGTCGTACACATACAGGCCTTTGCCGCCCGACGAGTGCAAGCTGGTGATGAACGCGTAGTTCCCTGATATGGCGATTTTCTGGTACTCGGGTGTTCCTGCGTCGGTTACCAGGCCGATACGGGACATGAGCGACCAGTTGCCGATCGGCAGTGTCTTACGCCAGTTCGTCAGGTAACTGGTCAGCAGCACCGCACCCGAGCGCGATTTGTCGAAGCTCCACGTGGACGCAACCCGCACCTCCCACCACTCGGTTCCTTTACTGACGATGTCGGCATGCGCTTGGTATCCCTCCGGGGTCTTTATGAGCGTCCCGGTAAATGCCCATGCCCCGTTGATCAACTGCACGCCATGCGAGCCTGCCGTGATCGAGGCGAAGTTCTTTGCGGCCATGTTGCGGACTCCTTCCATGGTTTGTTCGGCCAAAAATGTCGCACGCACACGGTCGCCGCTCGACACCGTGCTGCGCTCACCCACTACTAACGTCAGTCCGATGCCTCCCAAGAAAATCGCGAACAATCCGATGGCGACCAATGCCTCCAGTAAGAGGCTGCCACGACGATGAGGTCCACGCATGAGAGACACCATGGAGATGATTGTAGCTTTAATACAGGCAGAGTGGGAGAAAGAAGGCGAGTGGGAAGAGTGGAAGGAGTCTACTCATGAGTTCCTTCCACTCTTCATCTTCTTCTATTTACTGTCTTTCACCATCTTTAGCAGCGCGTCTCCGCAACCGAACTTCTGCGAATTGCTGGTGTAGAAGGAGAACAAGTTCTTCATCTGTCGGTAGAGGACGGGGAATTCACTGAAGCGATGAACACCTCGCTCGTCGATGGCGTCCAGCAACTGCGCGCAGCTGCAACCGCGTGTATCTTGGATACTGTACTTGCTGATTTGCTTGCGGGGACCTTGTCGGAAGACCGGAACAGACGCAGGGTTACCACGTGCTGCGGTGAGTGCATGCCGATCGAAGGACATGTACTCGGTCGGGACGGACTCGGGGATGACTGTTTTGGCGCAAAGGTCGTCGGCGTTGGGGACGCTGTCGCCGTCCTCGTCATTGTTGCCTGAGGAGGCCGAAGAACTGCTGCTGCTTGCGGAACTGGCCGTACCCGAACTGGCGCTGCTACTACCACCACTATTACTACTGCCTGAGCAGCCTTGGCTGCCTTGTATTTTGTCGATCGACAGCACGGCAACCAAGTCTTGGAAGTCTCCTGTGGCGTCCGACTCGGCCATCTCGACGAGATACCCAACATCTCGACCGCTCACTGACATCCTGCCGTCATCATTCACCAAATTTTTTAGGAATTTCTTCAGCTGGCCGCGACTGACGGTCAGGTCGTAGTTTGGAACTTCTTCTCCGCGTCGCAGAACCACGATGCTTGGGTTTCCTTTGCCCGATTGCACGAGTTTGCGGAAGACCCAGGAGTAACGTCCTTCCAATTCGGCGACGATAACGCTGCCGGTGGGGACCGAACGGAAGACCGATAATTCTCCGCCGCGCAATCCGCGGTAGCCCGACAGTGGCTGCCATGTTTTTCCTCCGTCAAAGCTGATACGGCCGCGCACGGTGATTTTCGGCCCACGTTGGCCGTACGTGCTCTCGGAACCGGCGATGCGTAGCGAAACATCGGCGTAACCTTGCAGCGTGACGTGACCGTTCGCATCCACGGTATAGGGGACGTAGCACGGGTCGGAAGAGGGGACATAGTCAGAGGACGACGAGCTGTTGGCCGAGGATGCATTGCCCGCGGAAGAATTGCTGTTGGAAGCGGATGAACCGTTCGCATTGTTGCCTTCGTCCCAGTACAGGTACACGCCGTCGTCCGACGGAGAGACGCGCGTTTTGAAGAACATGCTTTTCGCATTCGGACCGTCGACGAACTCATCGCCATCGCTCGTGTCGTTGACCACTCCGTCATGCGGGTTTTCTGTCGCATTGGACCCCGTGTCGTTCACTGTGGACGTGATGTGCGCGTGGTTGAACAGCACGCGGGCATCGATGATTTCCTTGCTGCCGTTTGGCCAGCTGCCGTGCGATACGATGCGCACCCATCCCGGACCGCGCTCGAGGGCCAAGCCTGGCACATCTTCGATCAATCCGCCGTCGACGATGACCGCATTGTTTTCGTCGACCAGGGGAATCCACTGGTTTTCCGAGAAGGCCAATTTCTGCGGACCGGCAAATATCTTTTTGGCGCTGTCGCCATCGCCGCTGTTGACCAATCTCTGGAATTGGATCTTCAGACGAGCCTTGCTCGGGGGGTTACAGCTGTACGGCTTCTCGGCGAATTTTACCAAGACCACTGCGTCTTGGAAGTCGGCATTGCGACCCAGCGCGCCCAACTCGACTAAGAAGACCAAATCTCTCGTACCGATGCTGATGCGGCCCTGGCTGTCCATGATGTTTGCCAAGAACGACTGGAGCGAGTCTTGATGGTCAAACGCAGGGTAGTCCGGGGGAATATCGCCGTTTTTTAAGATGATGACGTGCCCGTCTTTAATATCCGATCGGTACGTTTTGTTGAACAGCCAAGAGTAACGGCCGTTGAACTTCAATGCGAATGGCGTTGCGTTGGGATTGTTCGCTAATACCTCTTGCTCGCCGCCCTCCACGGCTTTGCCGTTGTAGAGGTCGCTCCACTTGGTACCCCCGTTGAGGCTTACTGATATATGGACGGAGACTTTGGGTCCTCCTGCTCCGTAGGTGATTTGCGAG
>CAYWEU010000003.1:0-2512 GCA_964457395.1 uncultured Candidatus Peribacteria bacterium | reverse complement strand
TATGCTCCGCCGGGCTCGGAGAGGGAGCGCCAGTTGCTGGATCGAGCGCGGAGAGCCGGCTTGGTTGGCGACGACCAGACTCTGCGGCAGGCGTTGGAGGCGGCGGAAGAAATTCCGGCCGAGCTCGTCTGCAAGGGCAAGCGCTTTACCGGAGTTTTCTGCGACGTGGAAGGAACGTTGCTGAACCAGGACGGGACAATCAACGATCGCGTGCTCGGCATTCTCAAAGATGCCGAAGCCCAGGGCCGTACCGTCACTGTCTGGACCGGTGGAGATCCTGCCTATCTTGCTGACAAATTGCAGCAAGCCGGACTGTCCTACGAAGTCGTTCGCAAGAGTGACTTTGCCGGCGCAACCGTCGAGGAAGTCATTGACGATAACCTCGCCGAACTGCGCAATCAGTTTGGCATCATGGCAGAGCACGAGCGCGATCCTCGTACCCTTGCTCTTTAGTCAGTTTTTGCTACTTTTGTCAGACTGCCTCAGCAAAGGATTTGCTGGGGCTTCTTTCCTGGCACCTCACCGTGTTGGTGAGTTGTCGGGATAAGAACCTGTCCTTTCAATTAGCATAGAAGGAAACCAGCCATGAGTATGGGAATGTCAATGGGCATGTCGATGTCGATGCGTCAAACCCAGAGCATGCAATGTATTCAAGTAAGCATGCCTTCGGTCCAATGGAGTCTGCTTCAAGCGTACCAAACGTACGGCGCCGCTCCGCCTTCGTATATCGAACCTACGTTCGAAGAAGGAGAGTTCCGACCAGGGCTGAAGCTGGAGCTGCAGCGCATTGCGGATTTCGAGTCACTCGGTCATGTCGAGCGCATGAAGCGCGTCGACGCAGCCAACAAGCTGTTCCGCTTCGCGTATACACGGGGCAAAGATTACGACAGCGGGCAGGACAAATACTACTACAAGATCCCCTTGCTGCGTGATCTGAACGTCATGAACGACCCGAACGGAATCGACCGCATTAAGATCAAAATCAGTCGTGCTGAATACGAGCGCGCCTGTGCGATTCTCCGAGCGGTCGGGGAACTGGAGCGAATTGCTCGGGCCATTCCATACCACGAACTGTACCAGTCTGTGGTCAAGCACCTGCGGTGCGACTTCAAGACCTGCATTGACAACATCGTGTTGGTCTCCGTCGACCGTGGTGGACGGATTCCCTGCATCATCCTTCAGCGTGCTCTCAACTTGGAGAGCATGTACTCGCTGAAGGTGGATCAAGGCGGACGAGGATTGGATGAGGATCGCCTGTGTAAATTTGCCACCAACGGCACACTCGCCGGCAAACACGTCCTGTTTGTCGATTCCACTGTTGACTCGGGTCGTCAGGTCCGAGCCCTCACACCGTACTTCGAGTCAGGTGACTGGAAGCGTAAGTTGGCTCACGAGAGTTGGAGTGTCATCGGCTCGAACGAATATGGGCAGAACCTCGACCATCACCAGAACATCAACTGGGGTGTCGATCCTGACCAGACGTTCGAAGATGATCCGAAGCTCATGGGGATCGACTACGCTCCTGGTGACCACACGAAGGTGGTCGAGTGTCCTTCGGAAACCTCGCAAGCGATTCGGAAATGTCTGTTGGCGGTGCCAGACGGCTACGTCTACTCGGCCGCAGACTTGGGCGAGCAGCTCGACGCCCAACTCAAGAAGTGGCGGCAACGTCAAAAAGAGCGACGGGCAGAGCATCGCAAGCAGGTCAAGGAGAAGAAGGCTGCCCACCAGCAGGAAGTTACGGAGTACTGCCGTAAGAAAGATGCCGTCGACGAAGCCGAGCAGGTCGAGCGCGAGCTCGAACGGATCACTTCATCGGAGCGATGGAAGCAACTGAAGGCAACTCACCAGACACTGCCAGTGGAAGTCTTGCCCGAGGCGATCCAAAACGGTCATCAAGCTCATGATCTTCACAACGTGTTGATCGTGGGCAGTGGTCGTCAAGATCTGCCGGAGGCGACGGCGCGGTTTGTGGCTGACAATCTCGGCGCACACTGCTCGCTGTTTGCGGGTACCGACGACGGTAACCCTGGCGCTGTCCTCAAGGCAGTGCTGAACAGCGAAAAAGTGCTACAGCCGAAGGTTCGGCTCTACCAGCCGGAGTACGTTCGTCATCAGAGCACAGGCACTTTCGGCAACGCGCCAGTGGTGTTTGTGGGACTCGAGAAGAAAGACATGCGTCGTCAGATGATCTCTGACTCACATGTCGTTCTCGCTCTAGGCGGAGCTGAGGGAACCCTGCGAGAAGTGCTGATGTCGCTTCACATGGGAAAACCCACCGTGATCGTCGAAGGCTACGGTCCCGTGGCAGCGTACGTGCTCAGCAACAAGCGACTCCGTAAGCAGGAAAACCTGAAGGCCTGTTACGGTGTCGCACAAGCGGTGCAGACTATTTTGGAACTATCTTCCAAGATATAAGCCCGCGATTTTTCCAGCACAGCCAGATAGAGGACTATCTGGCTGTTTTTTAAAGGAAGTCATTGACGACAACCTCGCCGAACTGCGCAATCAA
>CAYWEU010000002.1:0-2524 GCA_964457395.1 uncultured Candidatus Peribacteria bacterium | reverse complement strand
AAATGTTTGCGCCTCGTAACAGCAAAACATGTTCGCATTCCTTCCGCGTTTTTCTGCGTAAGGTCTGCGCCATTCTGCGGTGTTACGGAGTAACACACAGCCTAAAAAGTAACGGAGGAGTTTATTAAGGTCAGCTAGGCGCGAATGGAAACCGTGCCGATAGTGTAATGGCAAAAGCTGGCTTGACTGCAAGTCGGGCATGACAAGCAGGTGCGAAAGCAGAACATAGTGAACCGATGGTCCGCGTTAGATGCGGCCGAAGATTAACGGATAAAAGCTACTCTGGGGATAACAGGCTAGTTCCGCCCAAGAGTCCATATCGACGGCGGAGTTCGGCACCTCGATGTCGGCTCAACTTATCCTGGGGCTGGAGAAGGTCCCAAGGGTTTGGCTGTTCGCCAATTAAAAAGTTACGTGAGCTGGGTTCAGACCGTTCAGCGGCCATCGTCTGAAAACTGTATTTCGAAATGCACGCATAAAATTCTGCTGAATTTTATGCTCCGCTCGGCGCCATCGCGCCTGCGCGAGGCATTTCTCGATACAGTTTCAGACTTAGAATGGCAATTGAACCGTCTGAACCATACATCGAAGAAGTTGTTATTATCTTCTTTTCGTCTTATTGATAGAAACCAATCAAACCACGGCGGTCTTTTGCAGTAATGCAGAAGATTGACGCTGACTTATATCGGTAAAATCCTACAGATGCGGAAATACGCGGAACAAACGCGGAACTATGCGGAAAGGACAATACCGAGGGAATGGTTCGACTTCGCTCACCACGAGCGAATAGAATTCGACCCGTAGAGACTGAACGTCAGCCTACCTTGTGCAAAGCACAAGGTCGCGGAACTATGCGGAATGAACGCGGAAGTACGCAGAATTAATTTCTGCGACGGTCTGCGTCAAGTCTGCGTGAGTCTGCGACCGAGCAAAGCGAGGTAGAAGCTACAGTCCAATGCGTCGAGCAATCGGCGAAATCATGCGTGAGACAGGTTGGTCTCCTATCTACTGCAGGCGTTGATTCTTGAGGAGAGCTTTCGCTAGTACGAGAGGACCGCGAAGGACTGACCTCTGGTGTGTCTGCTGTCGTGCCAACGGCACCGCAGAGCAGCTATGTCGGGCATGGATAACCGCTGAAAGCATCTAAGCGGGAAGCCAACTCCAAGATGAGGAATCGTTTGAGACTCGTGGGAGATGACCACGTTGATAGGCTCTAGGTGTACGCGCCGTAAGGCGTTTAGCCGTGGAGTACTAATTCGTCGATTCTCCTATCAGGAAATCTGAAAATCGCTTCGTTATGTTGTTGAATAATTTGTTCTTTTTCTCTGGCCTTGGGTATGTGAAAGGTGAGCGCGCCAACTCCATGGGTGTTTGACGAACTCTCATGGAAGAACATTCTGGTGCACACGACTCACGCGTGAACGTGATGTTCGTCGCCGAGACAGAAGTTTTCGGAGTACTCAACTTCTGCCGAAAAACGCCGAGTAGTCTACCTGAGTTGCAGCGTGCACGCGATTCCTTGTGTATAGGTACACAAGAGATGAGCAGCGCGTCGCAGAGTATACCTCCGTGGAGTGGGGTTGCCAGAGCGGGCGGCGGGGGACCATAGGGTCTACCCGCCGCCTACATTTTTTTATCGTACTTTTTGTCCTGGTGGTTTATCAGAGGGGCCACACCCGTTCTCATTCCGAACACGGCAGTTAAGCCCTCCAGAGGCGATGGTACTCGCAAGGGGAGAGTAGCTCACCGCCGGGACAAAGAGTGTGATCAAGGACTCAAGATTCCAGTTGAAAAACCCGCACCGCTTACAGCAGTGTGGGTTTTTGCTACAATACCCCTATGTCATGGGCGAGTAGGCGAAGACTCCTGTACATAGGCGCCGCCGCAACTGTGCTTGCAGTTGTTGGTTTTAGTGTCTTTTTTCTTTGGTTTTACGAAACCCCAACGTGCTCTGATGGAGCAAGAAATGGGGGCGAGGGAGGTGTTGATTGCGGAGGCTCATGCCAAAAAATATGTCCTGCAGAGGTTCGTTCCCCTGCTCTGCTCTGGAGCCGTTCTTTTGAGGTTGTTCCCGGTGTCTGGAATGCGGCCGCATATATTGAGAATCCGAATATCCGCGCGGGTGTCCGGAGCATCGCGTATCGTTTCAAACTTTTTGAAGCCGGTAATATTCTCATCGTCGAGCGGACCGGGCAGACCTATCTGTTGCCCCATCGTGCTTCAGTCATTATCGAGCCAAGCATTCCAGTTGGAGAGAGGGTGCCAGTCCGAACACAGTTCGAGTTCTTGGAGGAACCTGTTTTCGAGGAGTTTGATGAAACGCAACTACCTGCCCTTGTAGTCCGCGGAAGTGCGCTGGAGGGAGCAAGCACGATGCCACGGATTTTGGCGACGGTCGCAAACGAAGGGGGGAGCGATCTCGGCGAGGTCGAAGCGTATGTGGTCGTTTTCAATGCGAGTGACAACGCCATTGCCGCATCGCGAAGCGTGATTGAGCGAATCGGAAGGCGGGAAGAGACCCTGG
>CAYWEU010000001.1:0-6588 GCA_964457395.1 uncultured Candidatus Peribacteria bacterium | reverse complement strand
GTTGTTCGCAGCTGCCATCACACTGCTTGGCGACGGCATCACGCTTGTGTTTCGCGTACTCGACGGAGAACTCACTGCGCGTTTCTTGCTGAAGGTGTTCATCATCGCCGTACTGACCGGGTCCACGTTCACGTACTACCTGGTGTCACTGGTTCGTGCGCCTCGTTCGAGTCACGGGGCTCGTGCGTTCCATAGAGGTTTTGCCGCAGCGGCATCGACGATCGTGCTGCTGACGCTCGTGTGGGGGTTTTGGCTCGTGGGCGGCCCGAATGCCGGACGATTGCAGAAATTCGATGATCGTCGTTTGGAAGATTTGCGAGCGATACAGTCAGAAATCACGAGCATCGTGTACGATGGACAGCCGGTGAAGCCGGAGGAATCAAAACTCAATAAGCCGCTGCCAAAGACGCTCGACGAAGTCGCGGCACTTGCTCGCTACCAGAGAATTTCGACCACAGATCCGCAGACCGGCGAGACATACGAATATACGGTGCAAGATGCGACGCACTACAGTCTGTGTGCGACGTTTAGTTTCGAGCGCAAGCAGCAGTACGACATACGCTGGGACCACCCGGCAGGACATCAGTGTTTTGCTTTCGATGCGCTGTCGCCTGACAACGGCATGCCTGTTGCTCCAAAGCCGCTGTAATGAATGATGAAGTCGGTTACACTATGAGCATGATCGACACGGTCAAAGCGCGCATCGCCGAGTACGAGCAACTGCAGAAGAAAATGCAAGATCCTGACGTGTACGCAAACCCAAAAGAACTCACATCACTTGCTCGACGCAGTAAGCAACTCCAGCCTTTGTTAGCCAAGTATGCAGAGTACAAGCGTTGCGAAGAAGCCATCGCGCAGCTGGAGCAAGTCAGAGGCGACCCCGAACTGCTCAAGCTGGCAGAAGAAGAAGCGGCACAGGCAAGTGTCCGTATGCCGATGCTGTTCGAGGAAATGCGTCGCTTGCTGATACCCAAGAACCCTGATGACGAGAAGAGCGTGATCTTAGAAGTCCGAGCCGGTGCCGGTGGCGAGGAAGCAGCACTGTTTGCCGCCGAACAGCTCAAGATGTATTTGCGGTACGCGCAAGAGCGCGGCTGGAAAACCGAACTGATGTACACGTCGGACGCGGATGCTGGAGGTATCAAAGAAGCGGCTGCGCGTATCGAAGGTGTGGGGGCGTACGGCGAGCTCAAGTTCGAGTCGGGCGTGCACCGCGTTCAGCGCATTCCTGCAACAGAGAACAAAGGTCGCGTGCACACGTCGACGACGACGGTTGCCATTTTGCCAGAGGCAGAAGAAGTCGACATCGTCATCAATCCCCAAGACTTGCGTATCGACACCTACCGTTCCGGCGGTGCGGGTGGCCAACACGTCAACAAAACCGACAGCGCGGTGCGCATCACACACGTGCCCACGGGCGTCGTGGTGGCGTGTCAGAGCGAGCGTAGTCAGTTGAAAAATCGCGTACTTGCCATGAGCGTCCTCCGCAGCCGTCTGTACGCAGCGGAGCAGGAGCGCAAACAGCTCGAGCGCAAAGACTTGCGATCGGGACAAGTGGGTTCTGGTGACCGTAGCGAGAAGGTCAGAACGTATAACTTTCCGCAAGACCGTATCACCGACCATCGTGCGAATCAGAATTTCTCGAACATTCCCGCCATTATGGAGGGAAATATGAAGAACATCGTCGCTGCGATGAAGACGTGGGAGGAGGAAGAAGCGTTGAAGAGTTTGGTTGACTAGGAAGGAAGGGATTGATTGCCTGGAAGAGAAGGACTTCGAAGAAATCGAGGAAATCAAAGAAATCGAAGAGGAAAAATCTATAGACTCCTCGATTTCCCTGCCTGCTGCAGGCAGGCTCGAAGTCGTCGATTTCCTCGATTTCTCTTTATTCTGCCTTCGTAAACTCCTTCGTAAACAATTCCAACACATCTCCCAGCGCGATACCAACCGTCGCTGTCACACGCATGCCGCACTCCATGCCTTCTTTGGCTTCTTTGATGTCTTTCTCGACAAGCTTGAGTGATGTCACACGACCGGTACCGACCTGCTGCTCTGCGCGCATCACACGAAACGGCGTGCGCTTGGCATAGCCGTCCGTTACCTTGCCGCCGATGATCTGTTCGTCTTTCTTGGTAAAGAACACGCCGCGGATTTCCAGATGCCCTGTAATCTTCTCTTCTTCAACAGGCTCGATGAGACCCTTGAGCAAGAGTTCTAGATCTTCGAGCAGTTTGTAGATGATGTCGTAGTGCTTGATCTTCACGCCCTCGCGGTCGGCAGTCCTGGACACTGCCGCAGACGCGTCGACGTTGAACCCGACAACGATGCCGCTGCTGGCGGACGCCATCATCACATCGCTTTCGGACACGTCTCCGATGGCGGCGTGAATGACTTTGGGTTGGACGCTGGTTGTCACCAACTTCTTCAGCGCTTCTTGAATAGACTCCAGCGAGCCCTGGGCATCTGCCTTCAGCACTATTTTGAGCTGCGAAAGCTTGCCCTCGGTTAAGCGGCTGACAAGGTCGGCAAATCCGCGCTTCTGCTCGCGATTTTTGGATGACGTGTACGCGTCGATGTATGCCCGCTGCTCTTTCTCGGAAAGAAACACCTGCAAGATGTCGCCGACTCTGGCGATCGAACTGAGGCCCGCGATGACCGCCGGGCCGGATGGCTGGACATCGGTAATGCGTTTGCCTTCGTCGTTCAGCAACGCCTTGACCTTGCCCATGTGCACGCCGCAGGCGATCAAGTCCCCCACATGCAGTGTGCCGGTATTCACGATGACCGTGGCCAGCGGACCGTGGGACTTGTCGAGGTGGCTTTCGATGACGGTAGCAACCGCCAGACGAGAGTAGTTTGCTGTAAGTTCTTCCAGCTCTGCAACCAAGAGAATGTGCTCCAGCAGTTCATCGATGCCCTGCTTCGTCACCGCCGAACACGGGATCATCGGCACCTGCCCTCCCCAGCCTTCGGCTTGCAGACCGTACCCTGCCAATTCGCCCTTCACTCTATCGATATCGGCGTTCGGACGATCGATCTTGTTGATCGCGACGATGATCGGCACACCAGCGTCCTTGGCGTGGTTGATCGCCTCGATGGTCGTGGGCTTCACACCTTCTTCCGCTGAGACGACCAAAATAGCAATGTCCGTCACCTGTGCTCCGCGCGCGCGCATGGCGGTAAATGCCTCGTGCCCAGGAGTATCGATGAACGTGATGGGCTTGTCTTTATGGATGACTTGATACGCGCCGATGTGCTGCGTGATGCCTCCTGCTTCTCCCGCCACGACGTTGGTCGAACGAATGGCGTCTAAAATCGCCGTTTTGCCGTGGTCGACGTGACCCATGACTGTGACGATCGGCGGCCTGGGACTCAAGTTCTTGGGATCATCTTTGATGAGTTCTTGGAGATCATTGCTGATCAGCGCTTCGACCGACAACTGCTCGGTATCCTGCTCGACCTCTACCCCCAATTCTAACGCGACGACCGCAGCGGTATCGAAGTCGATTTGCTGGTTGATGTTGGCAAGAATGCCGTTTTTCATGAGCGACTGGATGACCTTTGGCACTTGCACACCAGTCTTCTCGGCGAATTCTTTCACGGAGATCTGCGACGGCAGCAAGATCTTGCCCTCTTTGCGCTTGATTTGTTCCTGGTCACCGCCAACAGTCTTGTCCCGCTTGTCGATCCGCTGCAGTGTCTTGCTCTCCAGACGTTGCTGCTCCAGCTCTGCTTTGGTCTTGGGCTTCTCCCGTGACAATGCCTGTTGTTGCTTGGCAATCGCTTCTTTGGGAACGCCTTCCAAGGTCAGTTTTCGCAAAACATGCAAACCATCAGCCACTTTGGGAGCAACCGCAGCCGCTACCGGTGCAACGACGTCGTCGGTGGTTTCCGCAGCTGCTTCCTGCTCGTCGGATAGTTCTTCGGACTTCGCACCGGACAGGATGGAGTCCCAATCGACGG
The DNA here is from genome assembly GCA_964457395.1 of uncultured Candidatus Peribacteria bacterium. Classification (GTDB taxonomy): domain Bacteria; phylum Patescibacteriota; class Gracilibacteria; order Peribacterales; family Peribacteraceae; genus CAVZXD01. The sequence continues at coordinate 2,625 of CAYWEU010000001.1, read as the reverse complement.
CAATCCCCCGCTTGTTGGCGACGAACCGGATGACACCTATTGCCAAGTTCTCCGGAACCTCGCGGTCGGTCGGCTTGACGCCGAAGTCTACCTTGGTCAGTTCGAGACGCAATTCTTGACCGGTCATGCCTAAGATTTTCGCGACCTGTACGAGACGCATAGGGTTTGTAAAGCCAGAGTCAGCGTAGCACAGGGTGTACTGGTTTACTAGTTTACTGGTTTGATGGTTTACTCTGCTTTTCAAAAAAATCCAAAACTAGTAAACCAGTAAACCTGAAACTTACCGTCCCAATGCAGATACGATATCCGTGTCCCCTGACTCATCTCCGCCATTTTCCAATCTCTTCACGATATCCGATTCTGGTACGTCCTGGATTTTTTCTGTCATAGGCGATGGACTCGAGACATCCGACACAATCTTGTCGGTTTTGGGTATCGGCAACGGCAACATCGGCTGCCGTGGCGCATCCGCTGCGGTGCGTTGCCGAACCATCTCGCTTTTCAACTTCTGAACGCACTCGAGCACGTGCAGCTGAAAGTTCGAGTACTGCTTCATCTTGAATCCCGACGCTCGTGCATGGCCGCCACCACCGAACAACCTCGACGCGGCCACGTTGACGTCGATGACAGGAGAAGACCGCAAGCTGGCTTTGAACCCCCCTTCTTCCGTCTCCGTAAACAGCACGTACACATCGGCGTCCGGAATCGTCGAGAGCAATTCATCCAAAATACCGTGAGTTTCTTTACTCGTCGCACCCAGCTCCTGCAAGTCTTCGCGGCTCACGGTAGACCAGACGATCCTGGCATCGGCATCGATCTGTATGGCATTGAGCGCCCTACCCCAAATGCGCAGTGTGCTCAACGGCTTCGTTTTGTACATATGCTGGATGATCTCCTGCTGCCGCGCACCCAAGTCCAGCAATTCCGCAGCAACCTCGAGCGAACGCGGCGTGGTGTTGGGGTTTTGGAAACTGCGCGTATCGGTAATGAGTCCCGTGAGCAGCAGCGTCGCCATGTCCGGCGTCATCTGGCTTTTCCATTTGGGGTTCCAGGTAAACCAGTTGTACAGCACCTCGGTAGCGCTGGCAGCCGTCGGATCAATCAGTTTCAGCTGACCGTACTGCGAGTTGCTGATGTGATGGTCGATATTCAGCACCGGCACCTCGGAAAACAGATCGATATTCTCGGTGTACATGGTCCCAAGCAAACTCAGCTCGGCACTATCCACGACGACAATCAGGTCGTAATTTGCCCCTGCCTCGAGGATCGAGACGTTCTCTTTCTTGATCCTCCCCTTCTTGGGCATCACGATGATGTTCACCTTGTGGTCCTCGACCGTGTAGCGCAGCTTGTCGACTTCCACACCGCTTGAACAATCGAGCGTGATGATGAAGTTCTGTTCGGATGCGATGTCCGTTGCCAGGTTCTCGAACCCGGGCAAGAAACTGAGCGACTCAGGAAGCGTATCCGGACAGATGACTGTGCAGTCCTTGCCCATGCCCCGGAACATGGAATAGCAGGCCAACGCACTGCTGAGCCCGTCGGGGTCCACGTTGGCATGCGGGATGATGAGCAGCCGTTCATGGCTCTCTACCGCGTTCTTCGCCGCCTGCATATCGTTGACATTCAATGGCATATATTGTGTTTTCACACTATTATCTCATAATATGATTAAATAATCAATAGTAAATAATGTCAAGAAGCAATATCAAGAGTAGAAAAAGGGATCAGTATAGGCACACGAGGGTTGTTGTGCAAAGAAGCAATTGATGTTTCCGAGCTAGCACCAGTTGACACCTTCTCTGAAAAAGTTTTAAAGTCTCAAAGAACTTTCCCACATTTCTCATGTATACGAAAGCCATGCTCTGCAGATATGCCGAGACGATTGAAGATGAACAAGAGCGTCAAACGTTTACAGAGGTAGTTGCAACAATTCCATTTGATAAGAGAGGATTTTGCTATGGAGGGGCTCCTGAGAAGGCTTTCAGTGGAACATCCGTCTATCATTTCTGTAAGGATTTTGAGAAAAGGTATTTTCAATTTTTGAGCATTGATGATTTTCCCAGACTTCAACCAGCATCGGCAAATGAGAATTGATTTCAAAAGAACATACGGATCCTCTACAGTAGCCACATTCGGGGTGTAGCTTAGTTGGTAAAGCGCCAGGCTGGGGGTCTGGAGACCCAGGGTTCGAGTCCCTGCACCCCGACCACGTAAAATCGCTTCGCGATCACGTGGCGCCGCCACAAGCTCTTGAGGACGAGCGCGAAGCGCGAAGTCCGAAAGGCTTGGGAGGCTGTCCTGTCCAGGGCACCCCGACCATTCGTCGCTTCGCTCCTCATGGCAAGCCTAGCCCTTCCCATACGCATACTTGGCCGCTGCTTCGGCGAGAATGCGGACGGAGTCGATCAAAGGAACGTCAGTATCCTGCTGCGTCAGCACCAAGGGGAGTTCCGTGCATCCCAGAATCACGCTCTCAGCACCGCGTTTGAACAGCGACTGTGCTATCAAACAAAGACGCTTTGTGTCCGCGGACGAGTTGCGACCACTCGTGACATTGCCGATGGCCGCTGTCACCGGCGCACATTCATCTCCCTCGATCGGAACGATGCGAATATTCCGTTT